>NZ_SZWJ01000002.1:0-119930 GCF_012184455.1 Caulobacter sp. SSI4214
GCCCCGACCACGATGAAGGCCGAGCGCCAGCCGTACCGCACCGCCAGCAGACCGCCCACCAGCGTCCCGGCCGCCGTGCCCAGCGGGATGCCGAACGCGTAGGCGGCCAGGGCCCGGGCGCGCTGCTGCTTGGGGAAATAGTCCGCGATCAGAGAATAGGCCGGCGCCACGCCGCCCGCCTCGCCGATGCCGACGCCCATCCTGGCCAGGAACAGCTGGCCGAAGCCGCCGACGAAACCGCACAGGGCGGTGAAGCCGCTCCACAAGGTGAGGGCGGCGGTCATGATCCAGACCCGGCTGAAGCGGTCGGCCAGCCAGGCGATCGGAATGGCCAGGGTCGTGTAGAGCAGCGCGAAGGCCAGACCGCCCATCAGGCCGAACTGGGCGTCGGTGAGATGGAACTCATCCTTGATCGGCTTGGCCAGGATGCCGAGGATCTGCCGGTCCAGGAAGTTGAACGTGTAGGCCAGGATCAGCATCGCCAGGACGACATAGCGATAGCCTGACGGCTTCGCCGCCCCCGGGCCGGCCGCCGCCGCGTTGTGCTGTTCGCTCATCCGTCGCCCCTTACGCCGCCGCTACATAAAAATGGGCCGGGCTTGTCGCGACAAGCCCGGCCCCAGCTTTCGCCTAGAGGGTTAGAACGCCACCTCGACGGTTCCCGTCACCGTGCGCGGCGGGCCGTAGAAGCCGATGACCGAGTTGTTGTAGGTCGGGGCGCCGAAATTGTAGCCGCCGGTGCGATAGCGCTCGTCGGTCAGGTTCTTGCCGGTCAGCACGAACTTGTACTTGCCGCCCGGCGCGGTCCAGACGGCGGTCAGGTCGACGAGGGTGAAGGCCTTCTGGTCCAGGGCCGGCAGCGGTTGCTCGAACTGCTGGTACTTGTCGCGGTAGCTGACCATCGGGGTGATGGCCAGGGTCCCGCCGGCCAGGTCGCCGCGCCAGGTCAGGCTGACATTGCCCGTGAACTTCGGCGTGTTCTGGAAGCCGTAGAGGTCGGCGACATTGACGATCTGGCCCGTCGCCAGGGTCTGGGACGGATTGACCGGGTTCGGCGCGCCGGCCGGCACGAAGCGGTTGAACGTGTCGTACTTGGCGTGGATGTAGCCCACCGACACGTTGCCCGACAGGCTGTGGCTGAGCTTGGCGCTGGCCTCGAACTCGGCGCCGTACAGCGTCGACGAGCCGGCGTTGTCGACCGAGCTGGCGATGCCCGACGGCACGACGACCTGGGTCGTGACCTGCTGGTCGGTGTACTTGGACAGGAAAACCGCCGACGAGAACGACACGCGGCGGTCCAGGGCGAAGCCCTTCAGGCCGGCCTCGTAGGTCTTCACGACCTCGGGCTTGTAGCCGTTGACCGTCTGCGGGGTGATGAACGCGTCGCCGCGCATGTCCCAGCCGCCCGACTTGAAGCCTTCCGAGAACGAGACGTAGCCCGTCAGATCCGGCGTCAGCTCATACGAGGCCGAGATGCGCGGGGTGAACTTCTCGAAGGTGGTCGCGGCGCTGTAGTTGGTGCGTGTCTGCAGGATCGGACGCTGGGCGCCGCCCTGATACGGCGACGGCGTCGCGCCCAGATAGAAGAAGCGGAAGACGTTGGCGTGCTTGGCGTCGCGGGTGGCGCGGCCGCCCAGCGAGACCTTGAACTTGTCGGTCAGATTGGCGCTGAAGTCGAAGAAGGCCGCGAAGCTCTGGGTGCTGACCTTGCCGCCGTCGGCGATCGAGACGCCCAGATTGCCGGCGATGGTGTCGAACTCGCCCGAGGCTTGGCTGTTCATGTAGTAGAGACCGAAGACGCCCTGGACGATCTCGTCCGAATAGACGGCCTGCAGTTCCTGCGAGAACGAGCGGTCGTCATAGGTGGCCGGCACGTCCAGCGTCGGCAGCGGCGTGCCGTCGAAGTCGATCATGGTCTGGGTGTGACCGCGACGGTTGGCGGTGATCGACTTGAACGTCAGGTGGTTGGTGGCGTCCCACTGACCGGTGAGCGACACGCCCTTGGTCATCACGTGGTTCTTGTCGCCCAGGCCGGCCTGGGTGTCGTAGACGCCGAGGATCGGGTAGTTGCCCGTCGTCGGCAGCGTCTCGCGGTGGCCGTGGCGCGGGTTGGAGTCGTCGGCCACGTGGTCATAGGCCAGGCGGAAGAACAGGGTGTCGGTCGGCTTGTACTCGGCGCTCAGGCGATAGGCCTGGACGTCCTTGTTGTACTGGTCCGCGCCCGTGGTCAGGTTCTTGCCGTAGCCGTCGTGCTTGTACAGCGCGTAGGTCGCGCCGATCGACAGGCCGGTCCCGTCGATCGGGGTCTGGGCTTGGACCAGCAGGTCGCGCTCGTTATAGCTGCCGTAGGTCGCGCGGATTTTGCCGCCGGACTCGTCGCCCAGGCGCCTGGTCACGTACTTGATCGCGCCGCCGATGGTGTTGCGGCCGTACAGCGTGCCTTGCGGGCCGCGCAGCACTTCGATGTGATCGATGTCGAAGATGTCCAGCACCGCGCCCTGCGGCCGGTAGATATAGACGTCGTCGACATACAGACCCACGCCCGGCTCGTAGCCCCACAGCGGGTCCTGCTGGCCGACGCCGCGGATATAGCTGATCAGGGTCGAGTTCGAACCGCGCGCGGTCTGAACGGTGATGTTCGGCGTGGTCTGCTGCAGGACCGTGATATCCGTGCCGCCCTGCTGCTCCAGCTTGGCCGACGAGTAGGCCGAGACCGCGACCGGCACGTCCTTGAGGTTTTCCTCGCGCCGGCGGGCCGTGACGACCACCTGCTCGACGGACACCGAATTGTCGCCGGCCGGAGCCTTCTCCTGAGCCGAGGCGACGCTCGTGACGGCGCTCCACGCCGCGCCGGCCAGCAGCGCGGCCTTCCACATCGAATTCATGGGTTTCCCCTCCCTTGCTTCCGCCCTCCCGAGCATGGTCCTTCTCACGCGGACGTATGCTTGGGCCTCGCCTATTCATCGAACAGCGAATTGCGGACACAATCACCCGAACCGGCGACGGACGCCAGCGTTTTTTCATCAGGTGATGAAAATGAACCGCCGGCTGACGGTCAGGCGGCGGAGGAGGCCTTGGCGATCACCGCCTCGAAGCCGGCGGCGCAGTACGAGAACAGCCGCGCCCGAACGGCCTCGAGGTCGCTGGAGTGGCACTCGCCTTCCGACAGGCTGTCGATCCGTCCGGTCTCGGACAGGGACAGCATCATCGACCCGGTCAGGAACTGGTAGCACCAGTAGAGGTCGCGATACTCCGCCTGCGGCCGAACGATCTTCAGCGTCTCGACCAGCTGATGGACCACGGGATCGAAGAACCGCGCCATGGTCTCGCCGCCCCAGGCCGGCGTGTTGTTCACCTGGGCCACCAGCGCGAAATAGCTCTTCCAGCCGGGTCCGCCGTCCTGGGAGATGCGCAGCAGCGGGGCGATGAAGGCCTCGATCACCCCCTCCACCGTCATGGCCCCGGCCCCCGGAGTTTCGGGGTCGTGCGCCTTCACATAGGCGTTCATCGACGCCTCGCGCGCCTGGTTGAGGATCTCGGCCCGTCGCAGGAACACCGCGTCGAACAGTTCGCGCTTGGCGCCGAAGTAGTAGTGGATCAGGGCGGTGTCGACGCCGGCCTCGGCCGCGACCTGGCGGGTCGTGACGCCGTGGAAGCCATGGCGCGCGAACAGGCCCTCGGCCGCGTCGAGGATGGTCTCCTTCAAATCCAGGCCCTTGGCCTTGGAAGGACGGCCCCGCCCGCTGACGCGGGTCTTGGCTGCGGTCATGAATATGGGCCCGCTTGGTTGCGCTCCGTCCCCGGATAGGCGCAACCAAGCGCGGCTGGCAAGAGACCCTGGGTTATCGAGACCCGCGCAAGGCCGCCGGCGCCCCGGCTCAGCCAAAGAAAACCGCCCACATCAGGCGGCCCGGGATGAAGGTGAAGAGACCCGCCAGCAGCAGTCCGCCGACGAACATTCCGGTCATGGCCCGGCGGTGCGCGGCGACCATGCCCCGCTTGATGGCGTAGACCGCGCCGGGCAGGCCGACGATCACCCAGCCGGACAGCAGGTGGATGAAGCTGAAATGGCCCGGATTGACCACCCGGATGAACAGCGAGCTGACCGCCGTCGCGCCCATGGCCAGCACCCAGGTCCAGCCCAGCAGCTTGTGCGCGGCCGTGCCCTTGACCCGCATCATCAGCGCCGCCCCAATCATCAACGCCGTCAGGGCCGAGAACAGGTGGATCCGGATGACCAGCGACGCCTGTGCGATCTTGTCCAGGTCCGGCGCGTGCGGATGAAAGGACAGCGCGGCCGCGTGGCCGGCGAAACGCGGCGCGATCACCGCGACGATGACGCTGGCCGTCACCGCGCCGATCAGGCCCATCCGAACTCCGATCCAGCGGGCGTCCTGAGACATTGACTTGCCTTGCTCGGCCATCTTCCCTCACTCCGATCCTGGCGGGCCTCCCAGCGCCGCGCCGTCGGAAACCTGAGTGGAGTGGGCGGGTTCGTGTCTCAATCGTCGTTGCGCCAGTCGCCGGCCTCGTTTCGTGAACGGCTGGGGGATGTCGTTCGCGCTTCGCGAATGGCGATGACCTCGAAGGAGAGCCTGCGCGGCCTGGCGGTGTCGGCGGCGGCGGGCGTGTTCCTGGCCCTGATCGGCGCGTTCGGCACCGATGGCATCCCGGTGCTTACCCGCGTCGCGTACTGGGTCGGCCTGTGCTTCACCGGCGCGGTCGTCGGCACCGGGCTCAGCCGGACCATCGGCCGGAACGGGCGGGCCTATGCGCGGCCCTGGCTCTATGGAAGCCTGACCTCGATCGGCGTCACCCTGCCTTTCACCGTGGTGGTCTGGCTGGTCAGCGAGATGACCTTCCAGGGCCGCCCCCGCCTGGCGGCCCTGCCCCTGTACCTGCCGCCGGTGTTCATCGTCACCGTGGCCATGACCGGCCTGAACTTCCTGGCGCAGCGCCCACTGACCGCGACCCACGCCGCCCCGGCGTGCGGGCCCGCGCCCCGGTTCCTGGCCCGCCTGCCGGCCAAGCTGCGCGGCGCGGACCTGTTCGCCGTCGAGGCCGAGGATCACTATCTGCGCCTGCACACCTCGCGCGGCCAGGACCTCATCCTGATGCGCCTGGCGGACGCGGTGGCCGAGCTGGAGGGCATCGAGGGCGCCCAGGTCCACCGCTCCTGGTGGGTGGCCCGGGCCGCCGTCGAAGGCGCCCGGCGCGGCGACGGCCGGGCGACCCTCAAGCTCAAGGGCGAGATCGAAGCGCCGGTCAGCCGCGCCTACGCCAAGGCCCTGCGCGAGGCGGGTTGGTTCTGAACCCGGTCCTCGCCGGCGCGGACGTTTCGGCTCACCCCGTCCATCCGCCACCCAACGCCTTGTAGATCGCCACCACGTCGGTGTTGACGCCGGTCTCGGCGACGCTGAGGGCGTCCTCGGCGGCCAGCAGGGTGCGCTCGGCGTCGAGCAGCACCAGGAAGTCGATGCCGCCTTCCCTGTACTGGATGCGCGCCAGCTCGGCCGCGCGCCGGGAGGCGGCGGCCTGGTCGGTCAGGCTCTTCAGCTGGGCCTGCTGCTGGCGATAGGCGACCAGGGCGTTCTCCAGATCCTCCAGCGCCCGCAGGACGGTCTGGTCGTAGTTGGCCAGGGCCGCGTCATCGCGGGCCCGCGCCGCGCGCAGGCGGGCGTGGGCGCTGCCGAGGTCCAGGGCCGGCCAGCTGACGGTGGGCGCCACCGACCAGGCTTTGCTGGCGCTGTCGCCGAAGCCCGCCGACGTCCCCGACAGGAAGCCGACGAAGCCGCTCACCGAGACGCGCGGGAAGAGGTCGGCCGTGGCCACCCCGACCTGGGCGGTCTGGGCCGCCAGACGACGCTCGGCCGCCTGCACGTCCGGGCGACGGCGCAAGAGGTCGCCGGCCTCGCCGATCGGCAGGGCCGTAACCAACGGCCGCGTATCGGTCGCGCGGGCGACCAGCAGGGCGTCCAGCGCGCCGGGCCGCTGGCCAGTCAGCACGGCCAGGCGGTAGTTGGCGCGTTTCTCGGCCGTGATCAGGCCTGGGATCGCCGCCTCCGTGGCGTTGAGGCGGGCTTGGGCCGAGGCCACGTCGATCGGGCCGCCGGCCCCGGCGTCGAACCGCACCTTGGTCAGCCGCAGGGTCTCGCGCTGGGTCTCGAGATTGCGGTAGGCGACCTTCAGACGGGCCTGGGCGCCGCGCAGTTCGAGATAGTTTCGAGCGACTTCCGCCGCGACCGTGACCTGGGCGTCGCGCAAGTCGGCCTGGGCCGCGCCCGCCTCGGCGCCGGCCGCTTCCACGCCGCGCCGGACGCGGCCGAAGAGATCGATCTCCCAGCCGGCGTCGAAGCCGGCCTGATAGGTCTGGCTCTCGACGCGCCGGCCGTTCGAGCCGGGCTGCTGCTGGTCGCTCTTGGCGTAGGTCCCATCGGCCACGACGTGCGGCAGGAGGTCCAGCTTCTGCTCGGTGAACAACGCCCGGGCCTCGGCGACCCGAGCGACGGCGATCTTGAGATCCAGATTGGCCGAAAGGGCCTGGCCGATCAGTTGATCCAGCACCGGATCGCCGAACGCCTTCCACCACTCCGCTTCCGGATTGGCGGCGTTGAAGACGGCCGGGTCGGCGTTCTGGAAGGCCGCCGGCGGGGTCGCCGGCGCCTTGTAGTTCGGACCCACCGCGCAGGCGGCGGCGGTCAGGGAGACGCCGGCGATAAGGAAGAGTCTGAGAGCGTTCATGACAGACCTCGAAGGTCTCCATTCCCCCTTGGATGGGGGAAGGGTGGGGATGGGGGTGAAAGCGGGTCCGGAGGTGACGCGGCCGAGCTGAAGCCCGCCGGCGGTGTCACCCCCACCCCTGCCCCTCCCCCATCGAAGGGGGAGGGAAACGCGTGTCCCGGCGGTCATCAGTGGGCCTCGACCGCCGCCGGATTGGCCGCCTTCAGCGCGGCCCGGCGGGCCGTGTTGCGGCGGATCACGTAGTAGAAGATCGGGGTCAGGATCAGGCCGAAGACGGTCACGCCCAGCATCCCCGCGAACACCGCCACGCCCATGGCGCGACGCATCTCGGCCCCGGCTCCGTGCGACACCACCAGGGGATAGACCCCCATGATGAAGGCGATCGAGGTCATCAGGATCGGCCGCAGGCGCAGGCGGCAGGCCTCCAGCACCGCCTGAAGCGGGCTTTCGCCATGCTCCTCGCGCTCCTTGGCGAACTCCACGATCAGGATGGCGTTCTTGCAGGCCAACCCCACCAGCACGATCAGGCCGATCTGGGTGAAGATGTTGTTGTCGCCCTTGCTGATCCATACGCCGGCCAGGGCCGACAGCAGGGTCATCGGCACGATCAGGATGACGACCAGCGGCAGGCTCCAGCTCTCGTACTGGGCGACCAGCACCAGGAAGGCCAGCAGCACGCAGAGCGGGAAGATGAAGACCGCCGTGTTGCCCGCCAGGATCTGCTGGTAGGTCAGCTCGGTCCATTCGTAGCCCATGCCGTTGGGCAGCTCCTTCTTGGCGAGGTCTTCCAGGGCCTTCTGGGCCTGGCCGGTCGAGTAGCCGGGCGCCGGGCCGCCGTTGATCTCGGCGGTCAGCATGCCGTTGTAGTGGCTCTCGCGGTCGGGACCGGTGGTCTCGTGGAAGTTCACGAAGGCGCCCAGCGGGATCATCTGGCCCGACCCGTTGCGGGTCTGCAGGCGCAGCATCTGCTCGGGCTGCAGGCGGAAGCGCTGGTCGGCCTGGACATTGACCTCGTAGGTCCGCCCGAAGCGGTTGAAGTCGTTGACGTACAGCGAGCCCAGATAGACCTGCATCGTCTCGAAGAGGTCGGTCAGGGAGACGCCCTGGGCCCTCGCCTTCTCGCGGTCGATATCGGCCTGAATCTTCGGCACGCTGACCTGATAGCTGGAGAAGATCCCCGCCAGGGCCGGGTCCTTGCGCGCCTTGTCCATCAGGTTCTGGGTGGCCTTGTTCAGCTCTTCCGGACCCAGGCCCGCCTTGTCGACGATCTGCATCCGGAAGCCGCCGATCGTGCCCAGGCCCTGGACGGACGGCGGCGGGAAGACGGCGATCTGGGCGTCGGGGATGGCGCCGAACTTCTGGTTCAGGGCGGCCACGATCGCGCCGGCCTGCTTGTCCTTGTCGCGACGGTTCTTGAAGTCGTCGAGCGGATAGAACACCGCGCCGGAGTTGGGGCTGTTGATCAGCCCGTTCACCGATAGGCCCGGGAAGGCCACCGAGTGCTTGAGGCCCGGCACGGTCTTGGCGATCTCGCCCATCTGGCGGATGACCGCCTCGGTGCGGTCCAGCGAGGCCGCGTCGGGCAGCTGCACGACGGCGACCACATAGGCCTTGTCCTGCTGCGGCACGAAGCCGGTCGGGGTCTTGGCGAAGGCGAAGACCGTCAGGGCCAGCAGGGCCGCATAGATGACCAGGCCCGCCGTGGAGCGTCCCAGGGTCTTGGCCACGCCGCCGACATAGCCGTTCGAGGCCTTGGCGAAGAAGCGGTTGAACGGATTGAACAGCCAGCCCAGGCCTGCGTCGATCAGCTTCTGGAAGCGGTCCTTGGGCGCGTCATGCGACTTCAGCAGCACCGCGGCCAGGGCCGGCGACAGGGTCAGGGAGTTGAAGGCCGAGATCACCGTCGAGATGGCGATGGTCAGGGCGAACTGGCGGTAGAACTGGCCCGACAGGCCGCTGATGAAGGCGGTGGGAATGAACACCGCGCACAGCACCAGCGCCGTGGAGACGATGGGTCCCGTCACCTCGGTCATCGCCTTGCGGGTGGCGTCGGGCGGCGCGAGGCCGAGGCTGATGTTCCGCTCGACGTTCTCGACCACCACGATGGCGTCGTCCACCACGATGCCGATGGCCAGCACCAGGCCGAACAGGGTCAGGGCGTTGAGGCCAAAGCCCAGCATCAGCATCACGGCGAAGGTGCCGATCAAGGACACGGGCACGGCGATCAGCGGGATCACCGAGGCGCGCCAGCCCTGCAGGAAGATCACCACCACGATGACGACCAGGATGATCGCCTCGATCAAGGTGTGAACCACCGAGTCGATGCTCTGCTGCACGAAGGCGGTCGTGTCGTAGATGATCTCGTAGTCGACGCCCTCGGGGAACTCCTTCTTGAGTTCCTTCATGGTCTTCTTGACCTCTGCCGCCATCTGCAGGGCGTTGGAGCCGGGACGCTGGAAGATCGGCATGGCGACGGCTGACTTGTTGTCCAGGAGCGAGCGCAGGGCGTAGTTGTTGGCGCCCAGCTCGACCCGCGCCACGTCGCCCAGGCGGGTGATCTGGCCGTCGGGACCCGAGCGGACGATGACCTGGCGGAACTGCTCCTCATCGGTCAGGCGGCCGGGCGCGTTGACCGACAGCTGGAAGTCCGCGCCCGAGCCCGCGTTGGGCGGCGCGCCTAGCTGGCCGGCGGCGACCTGGACGTTCTGCTCGCGCAGGGCCTGGACTACGTCGCCGGTCGTCATGGACAGGGCCGCCAGCTTCTCGGGGTCCAGCCAGATCCGCATCGAATAGGCGCCGGCGCCGAAGATCTGCACGTCGCCGACGCCGTTGATCCGCTTCAGCCGATCGCGAACGTTCAGCTGCGCGTAATTGCTGAGGTACAGCATGTCGTAGCGATTGTTCGGCGAGATCATGTGCACGACCAGGGTCAGGTCGGGCGAGGCCTTGTCCGTCGTCACGCCGATCCGCTGCACTTCTTGAGGAAGCTTCGGCAGGGCCTGGGCGACGCGGTTCTGGACCTGCACCTGGGCCTTGTCGAGGTCGGTGCCCAGGGCGAAGGTCACGGTCAGCACCATGGCCCCGTCGGCGGCCGACTGGGACGACTGATAGATCATCCCCTCGACGCCGTTGATCGCCTGCTCCAGCGGCGCGGCGACGGTCTGGCCGATGACGGACGGGTTGGCGCCGGGATAGGCCGCGCGCACGACCACGGTCGGCGGCACCACTTCCGGATATTCGCTGATCGGCAGCTGCGGCAGCGACACCAGACCGGCGATGAAGATGATGATGGAGAGCACGGCCGCGAAACGCGGTCGGCTCACGAAGAACTTGGAAAAGGACATCGTTGTCGTCCTGGGGAGAGGAGCGCGTTTGGCGAACCCCTCCCCCTTGATGGGGGAGGGGCAGGGGTGGGGGTGATCACCGAGGGGGAAGGCGAGCGCGGCGCTAAGCTTCAGGCGCCGTGGTCACCCCCATCCCCGCCCTTCCCCCATCGAGGGGGAAGGGAGAGTTAGTTCTGGCCTGCGGACCGGCCCTCGACGATCTGGCGGCCGCCGACTTCCAGCTGTCCAAGGTCCGCCAGCTCGGTCTTGACCTTGACCGGCGCGACGGTGTCGCCCGGCTTGACCTTCTGCAGGCCGCCGACGATCACCCGGTCGCCGGGCTTCAGGCCCGAGCGGATGATGCGCAGATTGCCGGCCAGCGGACCGATCTCGACCGGGCGATACTCGGCCTTGTTGGAACCGTTGACGACGACGACGTAGCGCTTGCCAAGGTCGGTCGCGACGGCGCGGTCGGGGGCCAGGGCCACCTCCCGCGACTCGGCGCTGACCAGGCGAATGCGCGCGAACAGGCCCGGCGTGAACTTGCCGTCGGCGTTGGCGAAGATCGCCCGGCCGTTGATCGTGCCGCTCTTGGCGTCCAGCGCGTTGTCGATGAAGGTCAGCTTGCCGACATGCGGATAGCCGTCCTCGGTCATCAGGCCCATATAGACCGGGCTTTCCTTGCCGCGCTCGGCGGCGGCGTATTTCAGGAAGGTCTGCTCGTCGGCGTTGAAGGCCGCGTAGATCGGGGTGTCGGACACCACGGTCGTCAGCAGCGACGCCTGGGTGACCAGGTTGCCTCGGGTGATGATGGCCTTGGAGACCCGGCCGTCGATCGGCGAGGTGACCTTGGTCCATTGCAGATTGAGGCGCGCGGTCTGGAGCGCGGCCTGGGCGGCCGAGACATTGGCCTGGGCGGCGCGCTCTTCCGACGACAGTCGGTCGAATTCGCTCTGGGCCAGGGCGTTCTGCTCGATCAGGCGGCGACCGCGTTCGCGATTGACCACGGCCAGGTCCAGCTGGGCCTTGGCGCGGGCCACCTCGGCGGCGGCGCGGTCGGCCTCGGCCTGGTACGGACGCGGATCGATCTGGAACAGCACCTGGCCCTTGGACACCCGCGCGCCCTCGGCGAAGCGGGCGCCGTCGATATAGCCCGAGACGCGCGGACGGATCTCCACGGTGTCGATCGGCTCGAGGCGGCCGGTGAAGTCATCCCATTGGCGCAGCGATTTGAACGCGACGTCGGTGACGGTGACCTGGACGGGCGGAGCGGCGGCGGTCTGTTCTTGCTTGGCCTGGGCGGAGCAGGCGGCAAGCACGGCCACCGCGGCCAGGCCGGCGAAGGAGGTGATGACGGGCTGGAGACGCATGGGGAGGAACCCTGTCGGACGGTGAAGCGGGGAGGAACGGCGGACGTGTCTGATTGTCATTCCCAAACGGGCCGGCGGGCGGCGCGTCGGGTGTTCGAAGTCCAGGTATCGCCCAGAGCCCGGACCGTGGCGCGGCCAAGCCAGCGATGGCTGGCGCGGACCTCGGGCTTGAGGAAAGCCAGAAACCCCTTGGAAGACTTGGCTTGGGGCGCGTCGGCGTGAACGTTTGTTTGCGGGGGCATTGGCGCGCGCTCCTTTTTTGGGGTTAAAGAGTGAAATGTCGCAGGGCCTGTTACTTGACCCGAGCGACCTGAGAGACGATTTAGGATGTGACGAGACCGTTCGGTATCATCGCGCCACGGCGGAGAGATACTGACCGGTAACTCTCACGTCAAGGAGAGGCCTGCCAAAATGGCGACAAGAAATTCTGGGGACGTTGTCGGGGGCGACACGGAAGCAGCGGTCGGGGCTCCCCCCGGTTCGCCCGCGTCCAAGCGTCCGGCGCGCGACCGGATCTTCGAAACCGCCCGCGAGCTGTTTTATCAGCACGGCATCCGGGCGGTCGGCGTCGAGACCATCGCCGCCGAGGCCGAAGCCACCAAGATGACGCTCTATCGGAACTTCCCGTCCAAGGACGAGCTGGTCGCCGAGGTCCTGCGCGAGCAGGAGCGAGAGTACTGGGCCTGGTGGGAAGAGGTGACGGCCTGCTGCTGCGCCGACCCGCGCGCGCAACTGGAAGCCATCTTCGACGCCTTCGAGACCAAGGCCTGCAACAAGGACGTGCTGGGCTGCCCGCTGTCGAACGCGGCCATCGAGCTGCACGAGGAGGGCCACCCCGCCCAGGTGGTGTCGGTCAACTACAAGAAGGAGCTGTACCGCCGGCTGGTCGACCTGACCCGTCGCGCCGGCGCCAAGGACGACGACTTGGCCGACGCCTTGATGCTTCTGATGGAAGGCGCGTCCGGCGCCCGCGTGACGCTCGGCGCCGGCGGCCCGGTGCGCGCCGTGGCCCGGTCAGCCCGGGCGCTGATCAAGTACCACCTGGACGGCTGCTGAACGGTCCGCGCTCCCGAACTCTCGAAGGGCGAGCGCCCTCGGTCTCGGCGGCGGGAGCCGATCGGCCCGCTCACGATCGGGCGCGGCTGGGGTTCTTCGCGCGCCGCTCCAGCGCCAGCAACGCCAGCAGCGCCAGGAAAGCGAAGACCAGCAGCATCAGCGACAGGCGGTGGGCCTCTCCCCACTCCAGCGCCTCGACCAGGCGATAGATCTCGGTCGACAGCACGGCGGTGTGGCCGGGGATGTTCCCGCCCAGCATCATCACCACCCCGAACTCCCCGATCGTATGGGCGAAGACCAGGATCGCGGCGGCGACATAGCCGGGCAGCGACAGCGGCAGGGCCACGCGCCAGAACCGCGCCCAGGGCGAGGCGCCCAGGGTGGCGGCCGCCTCCAGCGCCTCGTCGCCGACGGCCAGGAAGGCGTTGCGCAACGGCTGCACCGCGAAGGGCAGCGCGTAGATCAGCGATCCGATCACGAGCCCCTCAAAGGTGAAGGCCAGGGTGCGGATCCCGAACGGATGCAGCAACGTCATCAGGGGACTCTTCGGCCCCAGGGCGATCAGCAGATAGAACCCCAGCACCGTCGGCGGCAGCACGATCGGCAGGGCGACCAGCGCCGTCACCGGGGTTCGCAAGGCCGAACGCCCGCGCGCCAGCCACCAGGACAGCGGCGTGGCCAGGGCCAGCAGCAGCAGGGTGGTCAGCCCCGCCAGCTTGGCCGTCAGCCACAGGACATCCGTCACCTCAGCGCGCCTCGTAGCCGTAGCGCCGGATGATCGCCTTCGCCTCCGGCCCCTTCAGGAACGCGAGAAAGGCCCTGGCCGCCTCGCTTTTTTCGCCGGTCTTCAGCAGAACCGCCTGCTGATCGATCGGGGCGTGGTCGGCGGCCGGGATCAGCCAACGCGAACCGCCCGGCTCGTTGATCACCTGCGACAGGGCCACGAAGCCCAGCTCGGCCGCGCCGGTCTGGACGTACTGGAAGGCCTGGGTGATCGAGCTGCCCTGAACGATCTTGGGCTTCAGCGCGTCATAGAGCTTCAGCTTGGTCAGGGTCTCGACCGCCGCCTCGCCATAGGGCGCGGTCTTGGGGTCGGCGATCGACAGCTTCTCGAACTTGCCGGTCTTGAGGACCGCCCCCTTGCCGTCCACCAGGCCCGGCGTCTTGCTGTAGAGCACCAGCCGACCCGTGGCGTAGGTGAAGCGCGATCCCGGAACCGCCAAGCCCTCCGCCTCGGCTTTCAGCGGCCGCTCAGCGTCGGCCGACAGGAACACCTCGAACGGCGCGCCATTGGCGATCTGGGTGTAGAATTGGCCCGACGAGCCGAAGCTCAGGTTCGCCTCATGCCCGGTCTTGGCCTTGAAGCGCGCGGCGATCTCCTTGGCGGCGTCGGTGAAGTTGGCGGCCACGGCCACCTTGATCTCACCGGCCAGGGCGGCGCCGCCCAGCGCCAGCGAAAGGACGCCGACGATGGCGGCGATCAGCATCGGACGACGGGCGATCATCTGGTAATCCTGGTCTTGGCGCAGTGGTTATGCAGCGCAACTACATAACGATGGAAACGCGGGCCGACCAGTGACGGATGACTTCAGCGCCTCCCTGATCCTGAAACGCGGCGGATTGGCGCGCGTGGGGCTTGAGCGCATCGCGCTTCTGGAGGCGATCGCGCGGCTGGGATCGATCAGCGCGGCGGCCAAGGACACCGGCCTTTCCTACAAGGGCGCCTGGGACGGGGTTCAGGCGCTGAACAACCTGTTCGACGCGCCCCTGGTGAGCGCCGCGCCAGGCGGCAGGTCCGGCGGAACGGCCGAGGTCACGCCGCGCGGCCGGGCGGTGATCCGCGCCTTCCGCGCCGCCGAGCGCGAGATCGGCGCCGCCTTCGCTCGATTGGAAGCCGACCTCTCGGGCGACGCGGAGCTTCTCTGGAGCCTGGGCCTGCGCACCAGCGCCCGCAACGCCCTGCGCGGCGTCGTGACCGCGATCGACGGCGACGGCGTCACCGCGACCGTCTCCCTGTCCATGGCCGAGGACCTGTCGTTGCGCGCCGCGATCACCCGGCGCAGCGTCGAGGACCTGGGTCTCGCGGCCGGCCGGACGGCGATCGCCCTGATCAAGTCCAGCCTCGTGCGGGTGGAGGACGGCGACGGCGAGAACCGACTCGCCGGCCAGATCGTCGACCGCGAGGCCAGCGAGACCTCCGCCGAGGCGACGATCGCCCTCCCGGCTGGCAAGACCCTGACCGCCACCCTGAAGCCCGGCGACGCGGCCTGGACCCTGCCCGTCGGGGCGCGCGTGGAAGCCCGGGTCGCCGCGTCCGACGTGATCCTGGCGGTCGACTAAGGTCTCCGGCCGCTCCGCCCGCGCCCCGGAGCCCAGACCGCCCAAGCTTTGCATTGGGCTAGCTGTCACAATCGGCTGATAGCAGACTTGGCCCATGACCCTGGCGACCCAAGAGCGGGCGATCTGGCTGGCGCGTAACGCGCTGCCGCACGAGCCGGCGCTGCGCGCCTGGCTCTCGCGTCGTCCGCTCGCCGGGCTGGAAGTCGACGACATCGTCCAAGAGACCTACGCGATCCTCGCGGCGCTGGAGGCGGTCGACCACATCCAAACGCCGCGCACCTATATGTTCGAGGTGGCCAAGTCGGTGATCCTGCGAAGTCTTCGCCGCAGCCGCATCGTGGCCTTCGAAGCCCTCGCGGAGGCCGAGGCCCTGGTCCCGCCCAGCGCCGAACCTTCGCCCGAGACCGTGGCGGCCGACCGCCAGGAATTGTCGCGCATCGCCGCCCTGATCGCGGGCCTGCCGACCAAGTGTCGAGAGGCCTTCACCCTGCGCAAGGTCCATGGCCTGTCGCAGCGCGAGGTCGCCCAACGTATGGGCGTTTCCGAAAACACGGTCGAGAAGCACGTTGGAAAAGGCATCGGCGTGCTGATGAAGGCGATGGGGCGTGGCGGAAACGGACGCTTCCAGGCATCTAAGGACCGTAGCAGCGAGGACCCGATCGAAGTTGACCACGATCCGAGAGAGCAGCGCCGACATTGACGCCGCCGCGGCCCGATGGGCCGCGCGCGTCGATCGAGGGCCGCTGTCGGACAAGGAGCAGGCCGATCTCGAAGCCTGGGCGGCGCGGGATCCCCGCCGGGCCGGCGCCTACGCCAGGGCCCTGGCGATCAGCGCCCACCTGGATCGCGCGCAAGGTCTCAGCGCCGCGTTTTCGCCCTCGACCCATCCCGTGGCCCGCGCCGCCGACCGGCGCCGCCTGTTGGCGACGGGCGGCGTCCTGGCCGCCGCCTCGGTGGTGGGCGCGGTTGGTTATGGCGCGATGAGCCTGCGCGGCCGCATGACCACCAGCAAGGGCGATATCCGCCGCGCGCCGCTCAGCGACGGCTCGGCCGTCACCCTGAACACCGCCACGACGATCCGCGCGGCCTTCGACGGCAAGATGCGGCGCGTCGACCTGCTGCGCGGCGAAGCTCTGTTCGATGTCGCCAAGGACCCCGCCCGACCCTTCGTGGTCGTGGCCGGCGACGTGCGCGTGCGCGCGGTCGGCACCAGCTTCACGGTGCGCGCCCACGCCGACGGCCAAGTCGGGGTGATCGTCCGGGAAGGCGTCGTCGAGGTCTGGCGTGGATCCCAGGGCAAGCCGGTGCGCCTGGCCGCCGAGCACGCCATACAGGTGGCCAGCCTGGGCGCCTTGACGCCCACCGTGGTCGGGGCGGCCGCTGTCGACCGGGCCCTGGCCTGGCGACAAGGCCAGATCGACTTGGACGGCTTGACACTGGGCCAGGCGGCCGAGGAGTTCGCGCGCTATTCCGATCGCCGGATCGTCATCGACGACCCGACGGTGGCCCGATTGAAAATGACCGGCCTGTTCTCGGCCAGCGACCCCGACGGCTTCGCCAAGGCCGCCGCCATGAGCCTGGGGCTGACCGCCACGCCGCGCGCCGACGGCGTCCGCCTGAGCCGCGGCTGAACTTTTTTCGGAGACGACATGGCGGGAGAGTCTTCGCCGAGGCTCCACCCCGATGAGGCCGGCGCGGGACCGGCGGAATTCGGGGCGACACCATGATGCGAAAGACACTCCTGGCCGGCGGCGTCGCCGCTCTGGCTCTCCTGGCCCACGCCGCGCCGGCGGCGGCCCAGCAGCGCGTCTTCGACGTGCCAGCTCAACCGGCGGCCTCGGCCATTTCGGCCTTCGCTCGTCAGGCCGGCCTTCAGGTCGTCGCGCCCGCCGACGGGCTGGAAGGCGTTCGCACCCAGGCCCTGAAGGGCGCGATGGACGCCCGCGCGGCCCTGCACAAGCTGATCGACGGAACCGGCCTGGAAATCGTCTCCGACAGCGCCGGCGTCATCGTCCTGCGCCGCGTCCCGGCGCCGGCCAAGGACACGGTCGCCGCCGAGCCCGCCGCGCTCGACACCATCATCGTCACCGCCCAGAAGCGCGAGGAAGCCGCCCAGGGCGTGCCGATCTCGCTGTCGGCCTTTTCCGGCCGCGCGGTCGAGACCTATCGGCTGGAAAGCCTGCGTGACATCTCGCGCTTGACGCCGGGCCTGCTGGTCTCGTCGTTCAGTCAGAGCAGCCCGACCATCGCCATCCGCGGCGCGACCAACACCTTCACCCAGATCGGCGCCAACAAGCCTGTCGCCGTGGTGATCGACGACCTGTTCATCCCCCGCAACAGCGCCGCCAGCTTCGAGCTCTACGGGCTGAATTCGGTGCAGGTCCTCAAGGGTCCGCAAGGCACGCTGTTCGGCCGCAACGTCACCGGCGGCGCGATCGTACTGGACACGGGCAAGCCGGCTTACGAAGACGCCGCGCGCTCGGTGCGGATTGGCGGCGGCGACTACGGCCTGAAGCAGGTCGACGGTCGCGTCGACATCCCGGTCGGCCAGGACGTGGCCCTTCGCCTGTCCGGCTCGTTCAAACAGCACGACGGTTACGGCCGCGACCGCCTGACCGGCCGCGAGGAGGACGATCTCGACAGCCGCGGCGTCCGCGCCCAGGCCCGTCTGCGCGCCGCCGACAACGTCGAGGTGCTGCTGGGCGCCGACTATGGCGAGGATCACAACGGCGGTCGCACCCTGTCTTCCAAAGGCGCCGGCTCGGACGGCGATCGCCGCACCTCGGAACTGGGCTATGTCCAGGACTTCGGTCGCAACCAGTGGGGCGCCTCGGCGCGGATCTATTGGACCGCGCCGGTCGGCCAGGTCACCTCGATCACCGGCTACCGCTGGTCGCAGTCGGGCGAGGACTATTCGGGCACCGGCGCCAGCTATGTGTTCCTGACCGGGACCAACACCCAGAGCGTCAATCGCGACGTCGACGACGTGGGGCTGTTCTCGCAGGAGGTCCGCTGGGCCAGCCCGAAATGGTCGCGTGGCGACGTCGTGGCCGGTGTCTACCTCGCCGACGAGAACGCCAAGCGCCAGCTGCGCACGCGCGGCCTAGCCGCCGTCACGGGCGTGGCTTCATCCGACGTGCTGACCGACCAAGCGGTGAGGACCCGCAGCTATGCCGGCTTCATCGATGGCACGCTCCACCTGCCCGCCGCCTTGGACCTGACCCTGGGCGCGCGCTACACCCACGACGAGAAGACCGCTTCGCTAGTGCGAACGGATTTCGTCAGGCCGGCCACCGGCAGCTTCACCGCCCGCGACCTGAAAGCCGACTGGAGCGAGGTCACGCCCCGCGCCGTGCTGAGCTGGACGCCACGCCAGGATCTCAAGGTCTATGGTAGCGTCACCCGCGGCTACACGGCCGGCGGCTTCAATACCGACGCGGCGACGCTGTCGGCCCTGGCGACGCCCTTCAATCCCGAGACCGTCACAAACTATGAGCTGGGGGTGAAGTCGCAATGGCTGGCCGACACCCTGCGGATCAACGCCTCGATTTTCCACATGGACTACAAGGATAAGCAGGAGCTGTTCTTCAACAACCTGACCCGCGTGCTGACCATCACCAACGCCGGCCAGGCCACGGTCAAGGGCGCGGAGCTGGAAGTGACCTGGCGTCCCCTGCCCTGGCTGAACCTGATGGGCAACTACGGCCTGCTCGACACTGTCTACGACAACTTCGTCATTCCGGGCGGGGCGGTGAACACCGGCAATCCGCTGGGCTCGTCGCCGCGGAACAAGGGCGCCTTGGCCGCCGACGTCCGCATCCCGTTGAACGGCAAGGGCTATCTCACCGGTGCGCTGAGCTGGGCCTATACCGACGGCTACTACACCGGCGCGACCAAGGACCCGAACCTGCACATCGACAGCTACGCCCTGACCAATCTGTCGGTGGGCTACGAAAGCCAGAACGGCCGCTGGCGACTGACGGCCTGGGTCAAGAACCTGGGCGATGTCGACTATCTGCTGACCCCTTCCACCCAAGGCGTGCTGGCCGAATATCTGGGCGAACCGCAGACCATGGGCGTCATGCTGTCGGCGAAGTTCTAGGCCATGGCGACAGTGTTCACCCGGCGCGCACTTCTGTCGGCCGCCGCGGCGCTGAGCGCGGCGCCCTTGACCGCCGCGGCGCCGTCGCGGGATGAGGACGTCGTCGGCCAACCGCTGCGCCCCTGGCGGCGCGGCGGCCTTGACATCCACCACATCGCCACCGGTCGCGGCGACTGCGCCCTGATCATAGGACCGGACGGGTCCAGCCTGATGATCGACGCCGGCGCCTCGGCCACGCCGCCGCCGGCCAGCCTGGACATACGCCCCGGCCCCCAACGCCGAGCCGGCGAATGGATCGGCCGCTACGCCCGCCGCCATCTGGCCGCGACGGGCGAGCCGAAGCTGGACGCCTTCCTGGTCACCCACCTGCATCCCGATCACGTCGGCGATGTGGGTCCCGACACGCCGTTGGCGCCCGGCGGGGCCTATCGCCTGACCGGCGTCAGCGACGTCGCCGCCTTGCTGCCGATCGGCCTGCTGGTCGATCGCGACTATCCCGACTATGCCTTCCCCAAGCCCTGGGACGCGCCGTTCGCCAAGAACTACAAGGCGTTTCTCCGCGAGCGCGCGCGGACGGGCGGCAGGGTCGAACGTTTCGAGGTCGGGGCGGCCGATCAGCTCAAGCTCCCCGGCGTCGAGATCCGCAACCTGGCGGCCAACGGCGAGGTCTGGACCGGTCGCGGGACCGAAACCCGTCGCCTCTTCCCGCCGATCGAGACCCTGGCCAAGGACGATATCCCCGACGAGAACGCCTGCTCGACGGCCATCCGCCTGCGCTATGGGGCGTTCGGCTATTTCGCGGCTGGAGACCTCACCAGTAGCAGCTTCGATGGAACTCAGCCCTGGCGCGACGTCGAAACGCCGGCGGCCCAGGTCGCCGGCCCGGTCGACGTCGCCGTCGCCGCGCACCACGGCATGTTCGACGCCACCGGCGCGGATGTCGTGCGAGCGCTTCGCCCCCGCGCCTGGATCATCCAGGGTTGGCACGCGGCCCATCCCAGTCCCGACGCTCTGGAACGGATGCTGAGCCAGCGGCTCTATGCCGGCGCGCGCGATGTCTTCTCCACCGGTCTGTCGTCAGCCAACGTGCTAGCCCACAAATGGCTGACCGATCGCCTGGTCGCTCAGAACGGGCACGTCGTGGTTAGGGTGGCGCCAGGCGGAGGACGCTACAGAATCGTGGTCACCGACAATTCGGATGAAACGGACAAGGTTCTATCCAGCTGGGGACCTTGGTCCGCTTGAGGCGCGTCCGCGCCATGGCCCGACAGGCCTTCCTTCGGACCCTGGACATTCGTCCACGCGATCGCGTGAGACGACGACCTTTCAACGGGTTCGCGCGCCCGCCCCGCAAAGGGCGATGAGCGAGGTCTTCTTATAAATCACGGCCCTGAGAGCGCCCACAAGGAAAGGTCGGCGCATGAGCGCCGACCCAAAGGGACGGAGGGCGGCCGGCGGGTCGCCCTCCGTCTTAACGCTTTCGGCGTCACGCTCTAGAACCGCGCGGTCACGCTGGCGTAGACGACGCGTCCCTCGACGTCGTAAGTCGCGGCGAACGTATTGTCCGACGGGGCCGACGATCCAACAATCGGGGGATTCTTGTCGAAGAGATTACGGAGCCCGGCGGTCAAGCTCACGGCCTTGTTCACTTCGTATCCGGCGGTCAGGTCGAAATAGTTTTGCGCCTTGATCACCGGGGTGGTCAGCGTCGCCTTGTCCGGGAACGCCGCGCCCAGGCGCTTGGGCAGCAGATAGGTGT
This sequence comes from Caulobacter sp. SSI4214, assembly GCF_012184455.1. Classification (NCBI taxonomy): domain Bacteria; kingdom Pseudomonadati; phylum Pseudomonadota; class Alphaproteobacteria; order Caulobacterales; family Caulobacteraceae; genus Caulobacter; species Caulobacter sp. SSI4214. The sequence goes on from NZ_SZWJ01000002.1 coordinate 20,692, forward strand.
CGACCGTCACCTCGCCGATATAGCGGTGACGCAGGCTCAACGTCGCCGGACCGGAACGCCAGGTGACGCGCGACACGCCCTTCCAACGGGGAATCGGCTGACCACAGGTCGGGCCGAAGGCGCCGATGCAATAGTTCTTAGTGGCCGGCAGCGCCTGGACGGGCGTGGCCGTGAACTCGTCGGTGTAGGTGAAGTTGGAGCCGATATCGAAGCGGCTGCCGCCGAAAGGCCCCCAGGCCAGGTTGAAGCGATAGTTGGCGTCGAAGTCGACGCCCGAGGTCTTCAGCCCGCCGGTATTGCCATTGGTCGTGGTGACATAGCCTGGGGCGGCGATCTGGCCGGTGAGCGGGTCACGGGTGATCGCCTTGCAGAAGACGCTGCTGGCGTCCTGGATGGTGTTGTAGCAGAGGCTCAGCGTGTTCGAGATGCCGCCCCCCAGCGGCGCGATGGCGCCGTCGAGGTTGATCTTGAAGTAGTCGACGCTCATCGCGAGGCCGGGGACGAACCGCGGCTGCAGCACGACGCCGAAGGTCGTGGTGTTCGACTTTTCCGGGCCCACATTGGGATTGCCGCCCGAAACCTGGCTGATGAAGGTGTTGGGCTGCACCGACAGCGTGAAGACCGAGGCCGCCGGCACGCCGGTGGCGACACAGACCGCCCGCACGGCCGCCGTCTGCTGGGCCGTCGGTTGGCGGCTGGAGCAGGGATCGACCGCCGAGGGGCCGCTGATGGTGTTGCCGCCGAACAGCTCGCCCACGTTCGGCGCGCGGATGGCGTGCTGGAACTGGCCGCGCAGGGTGATGTCGGAGATCGGCGCATACTCGCCGCCCACCGAGTAGGTCCAGACCCCGCCGACGCCCGACAGGTCGTAGTCCGAGTAACGGAACGCGCCGTTGACGCTGGCGCGTTCGCCCAGGGGCGAGTCCTTCAGCACCGGAACGCGGACTTCGCCATAGACTTCCTTGACCGACTCCGAGCCCTGGGTCGACTTCGCGGCGTTGAAGCCTGAAACGTCGCCGGAGGCCAGGAAGCTGTCGGGCACGAACCGCGCCGAGGCCTTGCGGTACTCGGCGCCGGCGCTGAAGTCGATTGGACCGGCCCAGGTGTCGAACAGCTCGCCAGCCAGGCTGGCGGCCAGGACCTGTTGCGAGGATTCGGTGTAGTTGGTCGACGCCACCGCGATCGAGGCCGCGGCCTGAGGCGACAGATTTGCGCCGAAGATGTTGAGCACCGGCGGCGCGCCGTTCGCCGACAGCAGGCCGGCCTGGACCTTGCTCAGCGAGATGGCGCCGCCCGAGGTGCTGGTGTCGGTGGTTCGGGTGTAGGTGTAGTAGGCATCGTATTTGAGGTTCCGAAGATAGCTTTCGGAGACGCTGCCAAGATCGCCGCGCACGCCGAGGGCCGTGCGGAAGGCCGAGCGGTCGGTGGTATTGGTGCGGGCGCCGATTTCCGGCACGCGCCGGTTGACGTTCAGGATCGCCAGGCCGTCGCCCGCCGTCGTGGTGAGCGAAGACGTGCCGTTGGTCGCCCGCACCGTGCCGACTTCCAGCTGGTCGAGCTGCCGCAGGACGTCCTGAAGCTGCGGCGTCAGGTACGGGTTGTTGACGTTGACCAGGAAGTTGCCGCTAAAGCCGCTGGGCGCCAGCTGCATCGATACTCGGTTGTTGCTGTAGTTGGCCTCGGCGTAGCCCGTCACGTGGGCGTTGAAGTCGTAGTGGGCGGCCATGTTGGCCAGCCAGCGACGCTGCGGGATCACGATGTAATTGGCCGGGGCCAGATCGTAGTCGTCGCCAGGCGTCGTCGCCGGGCGGGCCGCCTTACCGGCGTCGTCGAACGTGAAGCCGCGCGAGCCAAGGCCGCTCAAGCCGGCGGCCGCGAGGGCGGCGGTCAGGCCGGGGCTGGAGGGCGAACCGACCGGAACGAAGCGGCCGTTGGGAATGGTCCCGCTGCCGCCGAAGATCAGCCCCGGCCGCCCGCCGGCCGACAGGCAGGTCTGGCCGGCCGGGATGGCCAGGGGCGTGCCGGCGCGCGTGGCGCTATAGCTTGCGGCGGTGACGCAGCCGTCCGCCAGGGTCGGCATGGCCCAGCCGCCACGGTCCGCCCGCGAATATCCGCCGCGATCCAGGTAGTTGAGGGCCACCACGACATTGCCGCGATGATCGGCGAAATTGGTCCCGAAGGTGAGGTCGGCCGTATAGGTCTTGGTCTTGGTATGCGTGTCCTGACGGGCCTCGCCGGTCAGTTCGACGCCCTCGAAGTCGTCCTTCATGATGAAGTTGACCACGCCGGTGATCGCATCGGAGCCATAGACCGCCGAAGAGCCGCCCGTGACGGTCTCGACGCGCTTGATCAGCGCGGCAGGCACGGTGTTGATGTCGGTGGTCTGGTCCGGCCCGGTGATCGTGAACCGGCGGCCGTTGACCAGCACGAGGTTCCGTTGCGCGCCGAACCCACGAAGGTTCAGAGTGGCGGTCCCACCGGGCACCGTATTGGCGGTCGGCCCGTTGTTTTGCGAACCGAGAAACTGCGGCGTGTCATTCAGCAGGGTTTCGACGTTCTGGGTCCCCGAGAGGCCGATCTCCTCGGAGCCGATCACCGTGACCGGCGTGGGCGCCCTGAACCCGCGCGCGGCGAGGCGCGACCCGGTGACGACCACTTCGGCCACGGCCGTATCGGCGCCGGCTGGCGTCGAGCCAGTGGTCTGCGCTTGTGCCAGCGCTGGCACAATAAAGGCCGTGGCCAGAGCGATGGCGGTTTCACAGCCCATGAACACGCGGCGTTTGTGATTGGTCCTCATGCGTCCCTCCCAAGGTACCGCTATCATTCGCGGTGATTGGCGAGGACCGTAGAATGTAATTCCAATATATGCAATAGTATTTCATAAAATGGATCGCTTCCAGCCTTCGCGCCGCGAAGTCGGCGACACGGGGAGGACGCCTAGTGAAACCGCTTGCCCTATCGCGCAGGACCGCGCTCGCCGCCTTGGCGACCGCCGGTTGGGCGCCGCGAAGCGCGCTCGCGGCGCCGGAGCCTTGGACAGGGGCCGACGCGATCGAACGCTCAGCCCGGCCGCCACGGTTCAAGGACGCGCTGTGGAGCATAGCGGCCATGGGCGCGGTGGCGGATGACGTCGCGGCGACGACCACCGCCATTTCGCGGGCGATCGAGGCCTGCGCCGCGGCCGGCGGCGGGCGGGTGCTGATCCCCCCTGGCCGATGGCTAAGCGGCGCGATCCGCCTGCGAAGCGGCGTCGAGCTGCATGTCGCCGAGGGCGCGACGCTCGTCTTCAGCACCGATCCCGCGCACTATCCGCTGGTGGCCACGCGATGGGAGGGGGTCGAACTGATCAACTACTCCCCTCTGATCTTCGCCGACGGCGAGCGAGACGTCGCCATTACCGGACGTGGCGTTCTGGACGGTCAGGGACAGGCCTGGTGGTCCTGGAGCGGCGGTCATAGGTTTGGCTGGCGCCCAGGCCTGCCCGATCAGCGCAAGGCCCGGCAAGCCCTGTTCGAGATGGCTGAGCGCGGCGTTCCTGTCGCTGAAAGAATTTTCGGGGAGGGTCATTATCTGAGACCGATGATGGTCCAGTTCCAGAACTGCGCCAATGTTCTCATCGAGGGCGTCACGCTGCGCGACGCGCCCTGCTGGACCCTTCACCCCGACCTCTGCCGCGATGTGATCGTCAGGGACGTGCGCGTCTTCGGGCACGGCCCCAACACCGACGGCTGCGATCCCGAATCCGTCGAAGGCATGCTGATCGAGCGCTGCGTCTTCGACTGCGGCGACGACTGCATCGCCATCAAGTCGGGGCGCAACGCGGATGGCCGGCGCCTAGCCAGGCCCACGCGCGATATCCTGATCCAGGACTGCGTCATGAAGGACGGCCATGGCGGCGTGGTGATCGGCAGCGAGGTGTCCGGCGGCGTGGACAATGTCTTCGTGCGACGATGTACGATGGACAGCGACCAACTCTGGTACGCCATCCGCTTCAAGAACAACGCGATGCGAGGCGGGCGCGTCGAGAACATCTATGTTCGCGACGTCTCGGTGGGGCGGGTCTCCCGCGCGGCGATCACCTGTGACTTCAACTATGAGGAGGGCGCCAAGGGCGGCTTCACGCCAATGCTGCGCAAGGTGCGGATAGAGCGAATGCGCGTGCGGGCCGGTGCTCAGGCCGTGGACCTGCAAGGCCTGCCGCTCGCTCCGATCGAGGACTTTCAGATCAAGGACTGCCAGTTCGAGGGCGTGACGCGGCCAAGCGTCGTCAGCCACGTGACGGGCCTGACGCTGGCCCGCGTCGAGGTCAACGGTCGCGCCGTCGCCGCGCTATAAGCGCGGCTTCGTCGCGACCGGCGAGACTCATTTCTCGCCTCGCGCAACCCGCACCCAGTCGAAGTCGGCCACGCCTTCTATGGTCCGCGCTGGATCGCCGTAGCTGAACAGCGCGGGACGCGAGCCCTTCCACCAGCTGAAGCGCGGAAGAGGCGCTTCGCCGGCATGGATGAAGGTCTTGCCGCCGTCGAGGCTGTAGCTGTAGCGGGCGATCTGGTCGGCGACGGCCACGCGCAGAGTAACGGTCCGCCCCGGAAGCGACGGCCCGAGCGTGTCGTGGCCCATTGACGAAAAGACGATCCGCGGCGCGCCGTCGGTCTTGAGGACGCCGATGGCGCTGACGCCGGCCCCGAACATCGCGAGGCCCGCCCGCTGCCCATCGACGAGGCCGCCCGCGTCGAGACGCGTGGTGATGACCGAGGTCAGGCTTTGCAGCGACTGGGTCAGCGTATTGCGGGCGCTCACCAAATTAGGCGCGGCGCGGCCGGTCAGGCGCAGGAAGCCTGGGCGCGCGGTGAGACTCCATCGCCGATCATCGGGATTGTGGTTCCATTCCCACTGCGGCCCCAGGGTGGCGCGGTTGAACATGTCGGACGTCTGGGGCGAAACCGACGGGAAGCGCCCGCCCACGTCCGGCATGACGTGCTCGGCGACCGGCTGGCCCGCGGTCTCGTCAGGCCCGGCGCCGGGGATCGGCTCTCCGATGAACGGCCAATCGTCTTTCCAAACGACGGGCTGCAGATGAACGATGCGCCCATAGGCTCCCGCGCTGTTGAAGTGCACGAACCAGCCCTGCCCGGACGGGGTCTCGATCCAGCCGCCTTGGTGCGGGCCCTTTAGTGCTGACTTGCCAGGGGCCAGGATGACCCGGCGCTCGTAAGGCCCCCACGGGCTCTTGGCGCGCAGCGCGACCTGGGGGCCGGTCTCCACCCCGCCGATCGGCGCGAAGATGTAGTAGTAGCCGCCGCGCTTATAGAGCTTGGGCCCCTCCAGGATGGGAAGGGCCTTGGCGTCCTCGACGATCACCGTTCCTGGATCGAGGACCGACTTCCCGTCCGGCGCCATGCGATGCAGCACGAGCGGCCCCGCCCCCACCTTGCCATGGACGAGATAGGCTTGGCCGTCGTCGTCCCAGAACGGACAGGGATCCTCCAGGCCGGGACCGGAGATCACCGCGACGGGCGGGCTCCAGGGCCCTTCGGGACGGGCAGCGGTCGACATGAAGATCCCCTCGTAGGGGGTCGCGAAATAGACGTAGAACAGTCCGTCGTGATGCCGGATCGACGGCGCCCAGACTCCGCCGGCGTAGCGCTGGCCGGAAGCGCGCATGTCCCGGGGCATTCGCGCTCCGGCGTCGTCGGTGGGAACGGGCCCGGGCAGATCGTACTCGGGCGCGAATGGCAACCTTGGCAGGACGTGACCAATGATCGTCCAGTGCACGAGATCCTTGGACGACAGGATGGGTACGCCGGGCGAGAAGTGAAAGCTGGACGCCACGAGATAATAGGTGTCGCCCACGCGGATGACGTCGGGATCGGAATAGTCCGCCGGCAAGATCGGATTGCGGTAGACGGCCGGCGCCTGCCGGGGGGAGGACGCGGTCTCAATCGCCGCCGCGTGAGCCTGGCCGGCCAGCGCCGCGCCAGCCATCCCGAGGGCCGCGAACCATTTTACGCGCATCACATCGACCTTGGACGGAGATGAGGACCGCCTCCCCAGCGGGGCGGGCCTAGAAGGTTTGGCTGACGGTCTCGTCAAAGCGACGGTCCTCGATCCAGCGACTGCCGAACGATCTGAAGGCGCTCACCTGATCCAGATGAAAGCTCGGCCCCTTGGGCACCCGCAGCCGGAAGAAATCGGCCTCGACCACGTCGTTCAGCCAAAACGCCGGTCGGGCGTCGGCCGCCTCGGTGACGATCTCGACATTGCTCATCTCGATGTTGCGGGCATGGCGGATGAAGAATCCCGTCGCCGGGAGGTCGCCGAACATGTCCGGATCCGGATAGGCCTTGTCGGCCTCGGGCGGATTCCGCTTGGCAAGTTCGCTCGAGCCGCCCCCCAACTGATGGAAATAGACGTCGCTGATCTTGACGTCCTCGACGGGATGGCCGGCGACGCCGGCGATGATCGAGGGCTGAGGCGTCGCGCCGTAGCTGACGATGTTCTGGATCGTGATGCGACGCAGCTTGCCGACGGGAACGCCCGCCGGACCGCGCATACGGCTGCCCAGGCGCAGGAACAACGGCGGGAACCCCAGACCGCGCATGGTGATGTTGCTGATGGCGATATCCTCGGTGAGCGCGCCGTCCATGGTCTCGAGCGCGATGCCGTAGCAGTGGTCGAAGACGCAGTTGGTGATCGTCACGTTCTTGAAGCCGCCATTCGACTCCGTTCCGAGCTTGATCCGGCCATAGCCGTGGAAGCCGGCGGGCATTGTCTTCCAAGAGCCGTCGACGACCGAGCCCATCTCGTAATTGCCGGTCAGATAGCAGTCGGAGATCGTCAGGTTCTCGGTCGGCCGAGCATAGCCGAGCGCGAACGAGCTCTTGGGGCAGATGCCGTCGTCCCACGGCGAATTGATCGTGCAGTTGGTGACCCGGACGTTGCGGCAGCAGTCGATGTCGAGACCGTCGCGATTGGTGTCGACGATCAGGTTGTCGATCGTCATGTTATCGACGCCCGTCGCCAGCAGCGCGAACCAACCGCCCCGCAGGATCTTGAAGTCGCGCAAGAGCACATTGCGGCAGTTCTTCAGGGCGATCGCCTTGTCACCGACGCCCGGGCCGGAAACATCCGGAGGATCATCGGCGAAGCGGTGGCCGCGGGTCAGTCCCCTGCCCCAGATCAGCCCTGGCCCGGTGATGGCGATGTCATGCAGGCCTTCGCCGAAAATCAGGCTGTTGGCCCAATGGCTGTGGCCATAGTCCTGATAGGCGTTGCCCGGGCCGGGGCCGGGGTCATCGTAGCCGTTCGGGGCGACGCCGCTCGGCTCGGCCGCCAAGATCACGGCTCCCTGATCAAGATGCAGCGTGACCTTGCTCTTCAGGCGGATCGTGTAACAGGCGTAGGTTCCCGCCGGGAAATAGACGGTCCCGCCGCCCAGCGTCGCGGCGTGATCGATCGCCTTGTTGATGGCTGGAGAGTCGATCGTCGCGCCGTCGGCTCGCGCGCCGAAGTCGCGGACATTGACCCCTCGGGGCGGTGCGCCAACGGCCGGTCCCGCCCCGCCCGCGGCGCGGGCGGGATGATCCGACGCCATGGCCCCGACGCCGACGAGGCCGCCCAGCACCAGCCCTCTACGATCCATGCGCATCGTTCCTCCCGCTGCCCGTTCCTCGGGTCTCGGCTTCATGCAAACAAGGCGGACGGAAAGCTGTCAACGCCGAATGTTACCGGTAGCAAAGATAATGCTAGCGTTGGCAATACACGGCGCCAGCGCTGGCCTCACGCCTTGCGCTTTGGATACAGAAGCTTAATCGTTCGCCCGAGGGGAGCTCAAAAGCATGATCGGGAAACATCCCGCCGCCAGCCTGTCGGTTACGATCGATGACGTCGCCAGAGCGGCTGGCGTCTCCATCAGAACCGTCTCGAGGGTGCTCAACGACTCGCCCAAGGTCGGGGGAGCAACCCGCGAAGCGGTGCAGGCGATCATTCGGGAGCTTGGTTACAGCCCCAGCGCCAGGGCCCGGGCCTTGGCCACGGGTCGCTCCAATCTCATCGCCGTGGTCCAGGATGACCCCAACGCCCACGTGATTGGCGTGATGCAGCGGGGCATCGCCAATGTCTGCGCGCGGCATGGCTTTGAACTCGTCGTCCATCCGGTCCGATTCAGCGATCCCGACGTCGCCCAGAACGTCGAGAGGTTCGCTCAGCGTTCGCGGGTCGACGGGCTGATTGTCTTGCCCCCGGCTTCGGAAATCGATGCGATCCCCCAGCGCCTGACGGCCATGGGTGTGCCGTCGATTGGCATCGCCTCGATCGATGTGACGGCTTACCCTTGTATGCTGATCAGCGATGAGCGATCCGCCGCCGCCGAGCTCGGCCGCCACCTGCTGCAGCTCGGACACAGACGGATCGCCATAATCGAGGGTCCCCCTCGCTTCCAATCGGCTCAACAGCGCAAGGCGGGTTTCTTGGAGGCGCTGGCGGCGTCCGGCGCGCCCGTTGAACTTGAACGGCGCGAGGGCGACTACGGGTTTGAAAGCGGCATGACCGCGGCGGCTTCGTTGCTTGGCATGAAGGCGCGACCAACCGCGATTTTCGCCTGTAACGACATCATGGCCGCCGCGGTGGTCAAGGCCGCGCGTGAAGCCGGCCTCGATATGCCAAGCCAACTCTCCGTCGCCGGCTTCGACGATTCCGATCTCGCCTCGATGATCTCTCCGGCTCTGACGACGATAAGACGGCCGCTCAGCGAGATGGCGGAAACAGCCACTGAGCGGCTGCTGGCGATGATCAATGATCGACCGCCCGAGCTTCGCCGACAGGCGGTGCCCTTGAGCGTTGTGCGCAGGCAATCGACCGCCGCTATTGGAGTTGGCGACGCCCGCACGTGAGGGGAGGCGCAAGCGGACATGTTCGCCAAGGATACGCCCCGCGCCATGCGCCCAAGGCTCTTGAAGCGGCGCGGACCATCGGCTTCGAACTTGGGCTTTCCGCCTGAGGGCCGACAACGTCCACGCCGTCGCCGATGAGGCCTCGGCGCGGCAAAAGCCTCTCTGACCAACTTTCCAACCCTTCCATTTTGTGGCACAGAATTCCACATAATGACAATGACACCGGTTGCAGTGGCATTGCGCGGAGGAAATCAGGGATGTTTAGAGTCTTCTCCACCCCCCGCGGCTTGATCGCTGTCGCGCTGGCCGGAACGGCGTTGGCGAGCGGCGCGACCGCGGCCGCCACGCCAGCGCGCGCGCCACATTCGGTCATTGGAAAGACCGTCTCGACGAAGCAGGAGACGCTGCCTTCGCGCGAGGCGGTGCTGACCGTATTGAACCGCGCGAATTCCGCGCAGATGAAGGCCATGCGCGCCGAGCCTATTCCGCTGACCACGGGCGGCGCGGTGCGTGAGATCTCGTCCAACTGGGTCTCGGCGACCTATTACGTCGGCGCCGCGCGCCTGGCCCGCGTGACGCAGGACAAGGAAACCCTGAAGTTCCTGACCGACGCCGCCGAGCACTACAACTACGCCCTGCGCGGGGCGAAGTCGGGCAAGGCCATGCTGAACGCCGACGAGATGGCGATCGGCGATCTTTATGAAGAGCTCTACGCCCGTCGCCGCCAGGAAGGCGTGATCATGCCCCTGCGCCAGCGCCTGGACTGGGCGCTGCCGCACCTGACCCGCCAGCCGATCCCCGAGCATCTGGTCTGGTGGTGGAGCGACGCCCTGTTCATGGCGCCTCCGGTCCTGGCCAGGATGAGCGCCCTGACCGGCGACGCCAAGTACCTCAAGGCGATGGACACCCAGTGGTGGCGCACCTTCGCCCGGCTCTACGATCCGGACGAGAGCCTGTATTATCGCGACGAGCGCTTCATTGAGCGCCGCGACGAACAAGGGCGCAAGCTCTTCTGGTCGCGCGGCAACGGCTGGGTGATGGGCGGCATGGCCAGGGTGCTTGAGGCGATGCCGGCCGACTACATCCAGCGGCCGCGCTATATCGCCATCTTCCAAGCCATGGCCAAGCGGATCGCCGGCCTGCAACGCGCCGACGGCCTGTGGCCCTCCAGCCTGTTGCAGCCGGACAGGTTCCCGGAGGCCGAAACCTCGGGGTCGGCCTTCTTCGTCTATGCCCTGGCCTGGGGGATCAACCACGGCGTCCTGGATCGCGCGACCTACCTGCCGACGGTCGTCAAGGGCTGGAAGGGCCTGGAAGCCCAGGTTCTGCCCAACGGCATGCTCGGCGCGGTGCAGAAGACCGGCGACCAGCCCGTCGCCACGGCTCCCGACGACATTGGTCCCTACGGCGCCGGGGCCTTCCTGCTGGCCGGCCTTGAGGTCATGAATCTTGGCGAGCCGGCGACCGCCCTGCCCCTGGCCGAGCCCTCGCCAGACGCCGCCGCCTTCGTCGCCGCCACCAGCCCGACGCCGGCCGCGCCGCGCACCGTGCGCGGCCCGGAAGAAGAAGCCCGACACGCCACGGAGATGAAGGCGGTCGCCGCCCTCGCCTATGATCCGGCGATCGAGGGGCCGGGCCTTGCGCCCGCGCGGGTTCCGCCCGCCGCGCCGGGCCAACCGACGCCTCCGAAGATGATTTACCGCATGGCCCCGCCGCCCGTGGGCCAGGACAAGCCGCGCGCCACGGTTCGCTACGCGCCCGAGCGCTATGACGACATCCTGTGGGAGAACGACCGGACGGCCCACCGCATCTACGGTCCGGCCCTGGAGCAGTACGAACCGCCCTCCAGCTCGGGCATCGACGCCTGGGGCAAGAGCGTCCGCTATCCGTTCATGACCCGCCAGCTGAGGACCGGCGATCAGCACGCCTACCACGGCGAAGGCGTCGACTATTACAACGTCAAGACCTGGCGCGGCGCGGGCGGCCTGGGCGTCTGGGACGGCGGCAGGCTTTGGGTGTCGCGAAACTGGAAGGACTACAAGATCCTGAAGGATGGCCCGGACGTCGCGTCGTTCAGGGTCAGCTATGCGCCCTGGAAGGTCGGACAAAAGCGCCAGGTCTGGGAGACGCGGACCTTCGCCCTGCCCTTGGGTACGAACTTCACGCGAATGGTCTCGACCTTCGGCTCGAACGCCAAGGCGCCGATCACCGTGGCCATCGGGATAACCAAGGCCCCGACCGCCAAGACGGCCGGCGACCTGCGCGCCGACAAGGCCAGGGGCGTGTTCTCATTCTGGGACGTCACCGATCCCGACAAGGGCGCGATGGGCGTCGCCCTGCTGGTCGACCCGCGCCAGATCGTCGACCTGGTCGAGACCGAGAGCGACTGGCTGGTTCTAGTCAAGGTCACGCCCGGCAAGCCGTTCGTCTACTACATGGGCGCGGCCTGGGACAAAGGCCTGGACTTCCACTCGCGCGCGGACTGGGAGACCTACGTCTTCGCCCAGAAGCCCGACTTCAACCCGGCGCGCTAAGCCGAACTGCCGGCCCGCGCGGTCGAGGTCGGTTCCCGCTTCCACCCCTTCACTTTCAGCGCCTGAGGCTCCCATGCAACGACGCGCTCTTCTCCAGCTCGGTCTCGTGGCCGCTTCCGCCCCCACCCTGGCGCTCGCCGCCGGCAAGGCGATCTTGGCCAACGCCCACGGCGCGATCGGCGACGGCGAGACCCTGAACACCAAGGCCATACAGGCCGCCATCGACGCGGCCGCCAAGACCGGCGCGACGGTCGCGCTGAAACCCGGCGTCTATCGCACCGGCGCGATCTTCCTGAAGTCGGGCGTCACCCTGCGGCTGGACAAGGGCGTGACCCTGCTGGGCTCGCGGAACATCGCCGACTATCCCGAGATGCCGACCCGCGTCGCCGGCATCGAGCTCACCTGGCCGGCGGCGCTGGTGAACATCTACCGGCAAAAGAACGTCCGCATCGTCGGCGACGGGACGATCGACGGCGATGGGAAGGTGTTCTGGGACAGCTACTGGGCGCTTCGCCGCGAATATGATCCCAAGGGGCTGCGCTGGGCCGCCGACTACGACTGCAAGCGCCCTCGCCTGATCCAGGTGTTCGACAGCGAGAAGATCGAGCTGGCCGGTCCGCGCCTGCGCCGCGCCGGCTTCTGGACCGTGCATGTCTGCTACTCGCGCGACATCCACGTCGCCGACCTGAACATCCGCAACAACGAAGGCGGCCGTGGTCCGTCGACCGATGGCGTCGATATCGATTCCTCGCACGACGTGCTGGTCGAGCGGATCGACGTGGCCTGCAACGACGACGCCCTCTGCCTGAAGGCCGGCCGCGACGCCGACGGTCTGCGCGTGAACCGTCCGACCTACAACGTCACGATCCGCGATTGCGTGATCCGCGACGCCTCCGCCGGCGTCACCTTCGGCAGCGAAACCTCGGGCGGCTTCCACGACATCAAGGTTTCGGGCCTGACCGTGCACCACCCGACGCCGGTCGGCATCCTGTTCAAGTCGGCGCACACGCGCGGCGGCACGGTGAAGGACATCGACATCGCCGACATGCGGCTGCACGACGTCGCCACCGTGCTGCGGGTGAACCTGAACTGGAACCCCAGCTACAGCTACGCGGAGATCCCGCGGGGCATGGCCGATGTGCCGCCATACTGGAAAATAATGACCCAGCACGTCCCGCCAGAGCAGGGTCGCTGCCGCCTGAGCGACGTGCGGATCAGCGACATCAAGGCTGTCGGCGCCAAGACCGCGTTCGAGGTCGCCGCCTTCCCCGACCTGCCGCTGGAGCGCTTCGCGTTCGACAGTCTGGACCTGGACGCCCAGGCCGGCGGCCGCATCGCCAACGCCAAGGACTGGACCTTCACCCGCAGCAAGATCGACACCCTGGACGGCAGGCCGCCCGAGATCGCCGCCTCGACGGGCGTGAAGGGTCTCTAGCTCGAGGCCCGGGGGCGAGCGCAGAAGCCGCTCACGCTTTCGGTCGCCCGGCCTAGTTCGGGCGCTCCAGGGTGACGGCCATCAGCCCGATCACCACCTCGTTGGCCGTCGCGCGCACCGTCAGGTCGCGCAGCGGCTTGCGCGGGTCGAGCGCCAGGGAAAGCACCGTGGCCGCGCCCCCTGGGATCTCGCGGCCCTGCCCCTTGAAGGTCACGGGGTCCAGCACGCGCACCTGTCCGGTCGCGAGGTCAACCCGCGTCGGCGGCGGGGTATCGACCCGGAACTGATAGTCGTCGAGGAAATAGTCCTCCTCGATCGGCCACCAGGTGTCGGGATTGCGCAGGGCGAGGCGATCGATCGTCCCGTCCTGATAGGTCACCACCACCTCTCCGTTGTCGAAACGGCTCTGCATCGGATTGGTCGAGCCAGCCATCAGGAGGTGGACACGGGACGCCTTGCCCGACAGCGGGATGACGTCTTGCCTGGGGTAGTTGTCCCAAAGCGAGGTGAAGACGATGTTGGGCGCATCGGCCGCGCCCGGCGTCCGGAACACGACACCCGAGGGCGTCGCGAATTGGCCGCCCTGCCTGGCCGCGACGCGACGCAAGCCGGTGTCGTCGATCACGGCCATCTGATTCACGTGGCCGGCCCAGCCGCCGAGACCCTGGGCCGGCACGCCCAGCGAGGGCCCACGCGGTCGCGGCGAGCGATACTTGTTCTTCGCATAGATCGCCGTGACGCGGTCGTTGAAGGTCACGGCTACCGGATCCATTCGCCCCGTCACGGTAGTCGGCGCCGACATGAGCGGCGCCTTGACAGAAGCGGGTCCGGCGATCGGCGCCAGCCAGGTCAGCCCGTTGCGCGAGACGCGCTGGAAGCGCCTTGCCGGCCCGATCGCGGAACTGTCGACAGCGGCGCCGCTCCAGCGCACGACCGCCTCGACCGGCTTGTCGCCGGGCGCCGTGATCTCGATGGCCGGACCGCCCACGGCGTCCGCCGCCGATTTCCAGGCCGCCTTCACGCCATTGATAACGACACCCGCCACGGCCTCGCGCGGGGCTCGCAGACGCAGCACCACGGTCTTGAAGCGCCCGTCGCGCGGCGTCAGCGTCCAGTGATCCTCGTCGCCCTGGCGCTTGAACTCATAGGCGAAGACCGGATGCGTGATCGACGCATGCCGCCAGCTCGCGGGGAAACCAGGCCGGATCGTCAGCCTCCCGGCCAGCGCGTCGGGACGGAGACCGAACAACCCCTCGACAAGGGTCCGCGCGGTGACCCCGGCGCTGTCGGCGAAATCGCGCTGAGATTCTCGGCGATAGACATCAGGCCAAGCCAGCGTGCCCATGTTGCCAGGCGAGACCCCCATGAACATGCTGGCCAGCATGCCGCTCTTGGTCAGGCGAAAGGCCTCGTCGCTCCGCCCCGCTTCCCACAGGGCCAGCGCCGCGTGCAGGTTCTCCTGGGTGGCGACGTTGTTGATCGACCACGCATAGGGCATCCAGTCGGTCGTGGCGTAGAGGCCATAGGCGGCGTCGGCCGGCACGCCGGGTCCCTTGATCGGTATGCGCGGCAAGCGCTCGAGGGCGTCAGACATCCGCCAGGCGTCGGCCGGCGAAACGACCTCGGAATCGATGGCGTGGTAATAGGTCCATAGGGCGAACGCCGGGTGCAGCCTCTGCTCGCCCATCAGGTCCTTGTATTCGGCGAAGGCGCCGACGTCGGGCATCCAGAGCAGGCCGCGCATGGCCTCCTGGATGGCGTCGGCCTCCCGATCGTAGGGCGCGGGATCCTCGCCGATCAGCCGCGCGACCCTGGCCGCCATGCGGTTATGATAGGCCAGATAGGCCGACGAATGGGTAGCCCCGCCGCCGTTGTACGACAGGTGGTCACTGGCCCAGATCTGGGCGTAGGCCTCGTAGAGCGGCAGCTTGCGGGGGCCGAATTCGCGGCGGAACAGCCGGCGCTCCCAGGCCAGGTGCCGGGTGATCGTCGGCCACAGATCGCGGGCCAGCTTCAGATCGCCGGACCACATCAGGTGTCGGAACAGCGCGTCGATATAGACCGTGTTCATGTCGTAGTGCGAGTTCGAGAGATCCCCGTTCGAATGCAGCGCCTTTTCGGCGCGCGCCAGATTGGCGTCCTCGTCGGCCGGCGGGATCGCGTCCGGGATCGGCGAGACGTTCTGGCCCTTGGCCCAGTCGCGGAAATGCCGGTCGGCGCGATCAGCGCGCCCCAGGGCGTCCAGCCAGTAAGGGCCGCGCCACCCCAGCAGCTTGGTCCGCCAGGCGACCGCGCCGTGCATGACCGCTTGCTGTGGCCCGTCCCAGGTGGCCTCCGCCCCGACATTCAGGGCGGCCATGGCGGCGTTGATATAGGGGTCGGGCGTCTCGATCCGCACCTGATCCCGCAGGGCCTGGAAGTGGCGCCGCGCCTCCTCGAACCGCGCGGCCAGTTCGGCCCGGGCGAAGGCCGGCGGACGGCTGGCCGGCGCGGCCTTGTCCTCGGGACGGTCGGCGCGCACGGCTTTGTAATCCGCCAGATCGTCGGCGACGCCGGCGTCCACACGCTGCAAGGAGAGGATGAGCGGCGTGTCCGAAGTCAGGTCCGAGCGCCCAATGGCGACAGCGCCCTGTTCTGCCGCGCCGCCAGCCAGCAGGCGCGGCAGGTCGTTCCAGGCGCTCGCCTCGCCACGCTGATAGCGCGCGTGGCTGCTAGCGGCGCCGATGATGGTCGCCTGGGGCGCGCTGAGCCTGAAGCCGTCATCGCTCACGGCGACGCGGTTGGTCTCGGCGAAGGACGGCTTGAACTGGAACCACTCGGAGATCGGAACCTTCTCGGTGCCGATGTCGCCATCGCGAACGCCGCGCTGGCCGGTGATCCCGCCGAACGCCCAGATCAGCTCCAGGCCGGGCGGCAGGTCGACGCCCTCGATCCGCAAAGCCAGGCCTTCGGTGGCGGCGTAGGCCACGGCCTCGATACGCAGCACGCCGTGACCCAGCAGCGGATCGCGGACCTCATAGAGCAACTCGCCAGGACGATAGCGGGTGGTGATCCGCGCCGCTTCCTGCAACCAACGCGCCCCGGAAGGGCCAGCCAAGCCCAGGCGCAGATTGCCACCGCGCCCCGGCAGGTAGAAAACGAACTCTGGCTTATCGCCGCCGTCCACGCGGAACGCGGTGTCGCCGCCATAGAGCGGGCGATTGAAGGTCTCGACGCCATTCTCGATGACGAAGTCGCCGCCGTCCGGGCGGTAGCGGATCGGCCGCTCGATGTTGTCCACGAGATTGGGACGAGGTCCGCCGACCGCCGTCGGCGCGGTCTGGGCGTAGGCTCCGCCGCAGCCGAGTCCGGCGACCAGAACCAGCGCCAGACCGGCGCCGCGACGGATGAAGCTCATGCCCACTCCCTAGAGCCCGCCCGCTTCGAATGGAATCATTTGAAGCGGATAAACAAGCTATAAATTCAGATATTTAGAGCGCGTTCGAGCGGCTTTACGCTCCGGCCTTGGCGACCTCGACGGCGTACACATGATTGGCCCCATGCATGTTCGAGGTGAAGACGATCCACTTCTGGTCGGGGGTGAAGGTCAGGTTCGGCTCAAGACGGTAGTCGTGAGCCGACATGTCCACCAGCCGCTCGCTAGCCATCTTGTCCACGGTGATCAGGTCATCGGTGTAGAACTGGGTCGCCGCGTCGCGGATGGTCTCGGGCCGGAAGGCGTAGATCCATTTGCCGTCGGGCGCGTGGGCGACCATGTCGGCGTCGCCGCCGTCGCCGGCGAACAGCTTGCCGTCGGGCGCCACGTTGTAGTGAACCGACCACTCGTTCTGCTCGACCCGGCGATAGAGCTTCCTGCCCGTCGCCAGTTCGTGGCCGGCGATCCAGAACACCTGGCCGCGCGGGGTCTGCAGATCGTACCAGATCCATTTGCCGTCGGCCGAGAAGAACTCGTGTCCGGCGATCTCGAAGTTCATGGTCCGGGTGTGGATCTTGGCGAGGGCCGTCCCGTCGGCGCGGATCGTCCAGATGCGGTCGACGCGGTGCCAGGGCCCCTCGTGGCAGAACATCACCAGGGTCGGATCGGTCGGCGAGAACTGAGCGTGACCCAGCCACTTTTCGGAGGCGTGGACGACCTTGCGCTCGCCGGTCTTGAGATCGACCGTGAAGATCTCCATGGGCGTCGGCGTCTCGAAGCGCTCGGTCATCCGCACGCCCTTGGCCTTGGCGAACGACAGCGGCTTTCCGTCGGGCCCCAGCGCGGCGTACTCCGCCTGGCCGAAGCGCTTGAGATCGTCGGCGGTCTTGGGCTGCAAGGGCTTGCCGCCATAGGTCACGACGCCCAGCAACAGCGTCTCGTCGGCGTTGATCGACGTGATCCCGCCCTGGGCCAGCTTCGCCACGACCTTGGCTTCGCCGCTGTCGATATCGAGGGCGTGGATGGTCTTGGGGCGATCGGCCGGCTGACCTTCGCCAGGCGCCGTGACCGAGTAGTACAGCCGCCGCGACGCGCGTGGGAAAAAGAGCAGGTCCGCGCCCTTTGTGTTGGGCAGCGGCGTCAACTTGAAGGTCCCGAGATCCACGAGCGCGATGCCCGACGGCGTCGTGATCGCCAGCTTGTCTCCCCGCGGCGTGTAGCCGTGCTGGTGGAAATAGAGGTTCTTGCTGCCCCCCTCTTCCGACAGCCGCACGATGCGGTGACCCGTCTTGGGATCGATCCAGTCCTTGGGCGCGGGCGCGAGCGGACTCGGCGACGTTTCCCGCGCCAGGGCAGGCGCCGCCAGGCCCGCGGCGGCCAGGCCCAGAACGGTTCTGCGAGCGATCACGACTTTAACTCTCCAAAAAAACGGGGCCTGGCGGGAGGGAAGGCCCACGCCAGGCCCCAGGGAGGAGGCTCTTGAAACGTCAGTAGGTCCAGCGCACGCCCAGCAGAATCTCCCGCCCGGTGTGGCGGTAGTCGCTGACGCGGTCTGCGGCGTCGACATAGGCGTCGGTGAACTTGTCGCCGAGGTTGATGCCTTCCAGCGTCACGACGAGGTTCGGCCGCAGCTTATAGCTCGACGAGAAGTCGTAGTAGGTGCTGCCGTGCGTGCCGTGCTCGCTATTTCCGTTCGAGCCGGGGAACTGGGTGAGGAAGCCGGACCGACGCGCCAGCGAGGTGCGAGCGCTGAACTTGCCGCGCTCGAAGTACAGCGTGGCGTTCGCCGTGGTCTTCGACTGGCCGGTCAGCTTGTTGTAATTCGGCGCGGCCTTCGTGCCGTAGTTCACGCTCGAGTCGACGTAGGTGAAGTTGCCGATGAAGCCGAAGCCGCGCAGGTAGTCCGGCAGAAATTTGAACGGCTGCTGGTACTGGACCTCGACGCCCTTCAGCCAGCCGCCTTCGCCGTTGTACGGGTTGGTGACGTCGAAGATGTCGTTGACCGAGACGCCCGCGCTGGTGCTGAGCAGGCTCGCCGGCAGGCCCAGCGAACTGTAGACGGCGCGGGTGGTCTGGTTGGCGATGAAGCTATCGATCTTCTTGTAGAAGATCGCCACGCCGAGCAGCGATTCCGGGGCGAAATACCATTCCGCCGACAGGTCGAAATTGGTGGCGCGAAACGGCTCCAGGTCCGGATTGCCGAAGTTCACCGTGCGCGTCGAGGCGCCGACCGAACCGCCAGGCGTGAGGCTGCCCAGGGTCGGACGGGCCATGACCTTGGCGACGCCGCCGCGCAGGATGAAGTTGTCGCGCGGCTCCAGGGTGATGTTCATCGACGGAAGGACGTCGGTATAATCGTTGTTGGCCGTCAGATAGACGCCGCTGCCGATGAAGCCCCGCGAAGTGACCTTGGTGTGGGCCACGCGGAAGCCGAAGTCCGAACGCAGCGGCATGCCGCCGAAGATCGTGGCGTCGACCACGGCCTGACCGAAGCCCGAAAGGTCCTTTTCCTCGACATCGCGCGTGTCGCCTTGCAGGACGACCAGCGGGTAGCTCAGCAGGTTGGTGTAGGCCAAGGCCTTGCCGATGTCGGCGACCACGTACTTGCGATCGCCGCCCGGGAACGGAAAGTCGCGGCCGAACTCGACGATCTTGGAGAAAGCGCCCACGCCGACCACTTGGTTCGCGCCGGTCAGGACCTGGTTGCGATTGGCGCCCCGGTACTTGACCACATATTGCTGGGCGTCGAGCCCGCCGCGCAGCTTCAGGTGCTGGTCGACGTCGAACTCCAGATCGCCGCCGGCGGTGCGGGTGATGTTCAGCGAGGTCTGCACCGCCGAACGCATTTCGGTCAGGGTGAACAGCGCCGGATTGGTGACGTCGAAGCCGTAGGTGATGATCGGCGTGCGGTCGTTCTGGCGACCATCATAGATGTAGCCGTTGACGTCGTTGCGATCGAGCTGGAACGAGATCTGCTCGGGCATGCGGTAGTCGGAATTGGCCACGCCGATGCGGGCCTGGCCGCGCAGCCGGTCGCTGAACGCGTACTTTCCGGTCAGGGTGACCTGACTGAAGGTGGTGTGATCGCGCTGCGTGCCATTCTCCGAGCGGACGTCGACCTTGTCGAACACCCCATAGGTGAAGGTGTTGCGGTCGTTGATCGCGTAGTCGCGGACGATGGTCGCGCCGACGCCCGCCGCGTTCGAGCGGCTGAACGAGATGGCCTCCAGGTTCGGGCTTTCGGTGAACTGGTTGAGGTCCGAATACAGGACGTCCAGCGACAGTTCCGCCTTTGAACTCGGCCGCCACTGGGTGGAGAAGGTGACGCCCAGGCGTTCGGAGTCGATCTTGGAGGCGGTGTAGCGCGGGATGCGCGGGTAGAAGGCGTTCTGAACCTTCGCAAGCTCCGCGGGCGTCGCGCACTTCGAGCAACCGGCGAAGTTGTCGCTGGCGTCGGCGCCTTGCCAGCGCGTCGTATTGAAGCCCTCGGCCACCGGCTGGCGCTTGGAGTATGCCACCGAGGCCAGCACGCCGAAGGTCTTGTCCGGGTTGGACCAGCTGAGCAGGCCGGCCGCCCGCGGCAGGACGCGGTCGGTGATGCTGTTCAGGCTGCCTTGGGCCGACGCGGCGGCCTTGAAGCCGGTGTAGTCGAAGGGGCGACCGCTCTGCAGGTCGACCGTCGCGCCCAGCGATCCCTCGGCGATGTCGGCTGACTGGGTCTTGCGCACCGTGATGCTGTTGAAGAGTTCCGAGGCGAAGACGTTGAAGTCGAAGCCGCGGCTGCGATTGCCGCCGCCCGTGGCGATGGCTTCCACGCCGTTGATGCGCACGCGGGTGAAGTCGGCGTTCAGGCCGCGCACCGAGATCTGGCGACCTTCGCCGCCGACGCGATCGATGGTCACGCCCGGCAGGCGCTGGATGGCTTCGGCCAGGTTCTGGTCGGGAAAGGCGGCGATGTCCTCGGCCAGGATCGTGTCGATCGCGCCGATGCTGGCGCGCTTGGCGCCCAGAGCCTTGCCGAGGCTAGAACGGTAGCCGGTGACGATGACTTCCTCGACCTGGGTCTGGCCCGAGGCTGGAGGAGCGGCGGTCTGGGCGGAAGCTTTGCCAGCGCTGGCAAAGCCAGCAATGGTCATGGCCGCGCAAGAGACCAGCAGACGCGCCTTGAAGGTGCTCGACATCATCCTGTGTTTCTTCCCAAACGGCGCTTTGACACCGGTGTCTTCATTGCCCACAATTTTTCATATTGTGGGATATTTATCCATATATTGCTCATCATCTCGAAGAAACGCAACCCCCCGTTTTGCCATTTGGCCAGGATGTCCGGGAAATTGACGTGCGGATAGGGAGCGGTGGCTCGGGCGACGCACGCGCCGCGGCCGCGCCTAGAACGCGTTGGGTATGAGCGACTGAACCGCTCGACCGCGCTCCAAATATTGAGCTCTAGGGAAGCCGCTTAAAGCCTTCGGCGCGAACGGTCCATTTGCCGTTCTTCGGGAAGCCCGGCGCGGGCCCCTTCGAGCCGTCCCATCCCCCAGCCATCATCGCGACGGCCGCCAGCAGCGAGCCGTTCGACGGGAAATAGGTCTCGGCGGCTCGCGTGTAGCCAGGGCCGTCGGGACCGACCTCGCCCCCCTCCCCGGCCTTGGGCACGAAGGCCTGGGCGTGTTCGTCCAGATGCACGCGGGGCGTCATGCCCGACACGCCGAACTTGTTGTTCTTGGCGTCGTAGAACAGCCAGTCAACGGCCTTCTCGGGCTCGTTCAACCGGGCGGCGGTCATCGCCGCCATCGGATAGTCCCAGCCCCAGGTCTGGCGCAGATCCCAGTCGCTCTCCACCGCCCGCAACGTGCGCCGCATGGTCTCCGGATCCGCCTTGCCGGGGATCAGGCCATAAGCCATCAGGAACGAGGGGTGGTCGCGGTTCATACACTGGGCGCCAACGGCGCGCCTGGAACACGGCTGGCTCTTGGCGACGGCCCAGAAGTCGGGCGCGGACTCCGCGGGCAGGTATAGTCCATCCTTGGTCGCCAACGGGGCGAGACCGTTGATCACCGCGTCCCATTCGGGCTTGCGCGCCAGGCCGGCGCGTAGGCGCCATCGCTGCGCCGTCTCCAGGCCCCATCGGTAGTATTCCAACTCGAACGCGGGATTGAAGGTCGTCAGCGGATCGTGGTTTTCCTGTACCGGAATGATCGGCGGACCGACCACGAAGCGGCCCTTGTCGTCGCGATGCGGGAAGCTGGCCAGCAGGTCGGCGGTTTCGGAGACCAGTTGGCCGTACTTGGCCAAAGTCGCCTTGGTCGGCTTGTCACGCCAGATCAGCTCCGACATCCAGATCGGATGCGGTTGCTGCCACATGATGAAGGGCGAGACCTTGCTAGGACTGTCAACGCCGTCAGGTCCGACCATCTTGGGCCACCAGGCGCCTTTCAGGCCGTGACTAGCGGCGCGAGCCTTGGCGTCCTTCAGATGGCCAATGTACCAGGGCAGGCTACGCTCGAGATATTCCGGCTTGTTCCAAAGCGCGAAATGGCCGGCGTGCCAGGCATGCATCTCGAGATGGAACTTGCCATTCCAGCTGTTTGAGAACAGCCCCTCCTCCTGCGGCGGGACCTCGCCCGCGCCGTTCAGGGCCATCAGATATTGCGACAGCACGACCCGCCGCTCCAGCTCGGCGGCGCGCGGATCCGCGCTGCCCGAGAAGTCGACGGCGGCGCCTTCGGTCCAATAGGATCTCCAGTGCGATCGCGTCGCCTGATCGGCCGCCTTCACCGTCGGCAGTTTCGGCAAGGCCTGGCGCGAGAAGGCGACCTCGAGGCCCAACGTCCGGCTCCTGGCCTTGGGGCCGACGAGATAGGCGTGCGGCCCGGCCGCCGTGAAGTCCACGGCGCGATCGGCTTGCAGAGCGGCGAAGTAGCGCGTGTCGTCCAACCGGCGCGCGACGTCGAGGCGCGCGGCGCCCTCGGCCGTCACCTTGGTCGTGTGCAGCGCCGGATGGCTCCAGTCGGAGGGATCCGGGTTCAGCGTCCTTGAAACGCCCGGGAACTTCACCGACAGCTTCAGACGCCCCTGCTCGACCAGGGCGGACTCCACGTCGACGACGATCATGTCCAGTGTCGGATGCACCCGCGTGCGAACCGTCACGGTCTGGCCATCATAGACGAAGCGGCTGGTCAGGACGCCGGTCCAGAGATCGAGCGTCTGCTCCGTCCCGGTGAGGTCCTCGAACCTAGCCGGATTGCCAGCCCGATCCCGCAGATCCAACCCCACGCGCCCCAGCGAAAAGCGGTGGGGGTTTTCGCGTAGATAGGCCATGGCCGGGCGGCTCTCGGCCTCGCTCCAGTCCTTCATATAGGCGTAGGGCTGCTTGGTCCCGCGCACGTCGATCGGCGTCGTGACGTCGGCGTAGCTCCAGTTATTCGGGTTCGGAAAAGCGTGCCAGGCCCACTGCGCCTCCGTCAGGAGCGGCGCGAGTTTGGAATAGGCTTCCGGAAAGGTCTGCAGGCCCGTGATGTCGGCGGTGAACCCGATCTGGCCGTTGCCGACCATCAGAGGCGCGGAAGGGTCGACCTTGGCCAGCTTGACATTGTGGCGGGTGACGAGCGCGTGGCGGTCGATGGGCTGGGCCACAGCTGGCGCGACCAGAACAAGGGCGGCCAAGCCGGCCAGAAGCGCGCTTCGCATCGTCTACTCCCAGAACGCTTTGTCCGCGGTTGGACCACGGTTGAACGCCACGTCTACCACTTCGGGCCGGCGCCCATTACCCATTTTATCGGATCACATCTCATATTGTACGATTTCTAGCGATCGAGGCGTCGCCGGATGAAGACGCCTCGATCGGAGCGGTCTTTAGGGCAGGCCAAATCTCAGGGCGGGCTCGGAGATCAGGCCCGACGGCAAGGGTTTCAGCGCGCTCATGTTCTGCGGTTGGAAGCGGTCGCCGTAGACCCGCCGCAGGGCCGTATAGTCAGTCGGCGGACGGCCAGCCAAGCTGTTGATCGCGGTATTGTAGACGCGGATCTCCAGGCGATTTCGTCCAGCCCTCAGCCATGGCTTCACGTCCAGCCAGAATGGCGCGCACCAGATCGCGCCGGCCCGCTGGCCGTTGACAAAAACTTCGGCCGCGTCACGGACCGGCGCGTCGTATTGGGCGTAGTAGCCCGGCCCTTCGCGCTCGGTCGCGGCGCCGGGACCGCCCTGCCCCAGGTCGAGCATGATCACCGGCGCGGTCAGGTCCGTCGCCATCAGCTCGACCTCCCGAGTGTAAGTTCCGCGGCCGGAGAAGTGCTGAAGCGACGGCGCGTCGGTCCAGGACCCGAAGGCCCGCACCGGAAGCTCCCGCGCGTTGGCGCCGACCCGCAAACGCCATCCGCCCGACAGGGGAAAGCCACGCGCGCCGGCGGGAAAACTCTCGCTCGACGCGGGAAGGTCTCGACCAAAGACGAAGACCCGCGACTCGAACGGCGCCAGACGGATCTCGTCGCCCGGTCGGAAGTCGTCGATCGTTCCGGTGACCGGGCTCCAGGCCTGACCAAGCTTGGACGCCGCGCCGAAGGCCAACGGCGCGGCGATCGAGGCGTTGGTGGTATTGGCGACGAAATAAAGATCGCCGTCCGCGAGGCGGCGATGGACATAGCCCACGCCCTTGGGCGCCTGGCCAAGATCGGGCGGCAGGAAGCGGTTGAGCACGCCGATCAGTCCCGCCTCGTCGGTGATGGCGGCCCGCTTGGCGCCGAATACCGCCTTGGACAGAGCGTTGACGCGTCGGCTCCGGGCCTCGGCGTCCTTCAGGCCCGGCGCCGTGGACGGCGGCGCGCCAACGGCGATGACGACACCGCCGGCCTCGGCGAAGGCTCGGATCCGCTCGTAAACTTCGGGCGCGATCCGCTGGATGCGCGGCAGCAGCAGGACGTTGTGGCGGATCCCCCGCCGCAGGACGGCGTCACCGTCGATCAGGTCGAAGTTGTAGCCGCCGTCGATCAGCCCTTCGACAATGCCGACCGGAAGCGTTTCGCGCAGGGCGTCGTTGATCGAGACGCCCTTGCCCGGCTTGAAACCGGACATGATGTCCTCGGTGGGCGCGTAGATCGCGACATCGGCGACATTCTCGCCCTGGCGCAGCAGGTGGCTGAGGCGCTGGAGGTAGAGATTCACATCCGCCATCACCGGCCACCACGGATTGTGGTCGTTGAACACCGCGGCGGCATAGAGCGCCCAGCCAGGCTCGGCGACCTTTGGCGGCGAATAGGGCCAGCCATGAACAACGAACTGGTTGACGCCTTGCAGCATCAGCACGTCGGCCTCGGCCTTGATGTCCAGCGGCGTCGCTCGAAAGGCGCCCTTGTGCAGCCAGGTGAAGCTCTCGGCCGAGGTCACCGGCTGGCCGTAAAGGTGGTTGGCCGAGCTGGCCCAACGGGTCGAGCTCGCCTTACGCCACTCCGCGCCCTCCCCCTCCGCCAGATCGACCAGGCGGTTGGCGGACAGGGTCACGGCCGGCGTCCCGTAGGTCTGCGACCGGAAGAGGGTTTGGCGCGACTTGGCCCACGCGCTCACCTGGGTCAGGTAGCGCTCGCTGATCAGCTCCGAAAGGGTTAGCCCCCAGTCATGGCGGACACCGGCCGAGCGGCCGGTGTCGTGGAACAGATCCAGCAGATAGGGCGTCAGGTCGTAGCCTCGGCGAGCCTCGAACTCGGGCAACAGATCGTCCGTCCAGTTGGCCCCATAGACCTCCAGGCTGTCGCTGAAGACGGCGTAAGGACGGTCATCGCCAAACGCCGCCATCAGCGGTTCGCCTACCGCCTCGAGATGCTTGCGGACGGCGCGGGCGTTCAGGTGGTCAAGCACGAAGCCCTCGGCGCCGACCGACGCTCGCTTGACTTGCTGGCGGGTCCGCGTTTGCAGAACGAGATAGAGGGTCCGCGCCGTCTCGGCCTTGACGAACAAGGCCCGCGAGCCGTCGATCGTGGCGGCCCGGGCGTCGTCGGGCGAGGTTCCCACGAAAGCGGCCACATAGCGCTGGCCCGTTTCAAGCGCCGGCAGATCCAAGGCCTCGACACCGCCGGGCGCGGGCAGGTCCAGCTTGACGATGCGGGCGGCGGCCAGTTCGGCGTCGATGTGGGGCCCGCCGAAGGGCCAGCCGGACCCGAGCGTGATGTCCGCGCGCAAGCCCTCCGCCCTGCCCGTCCGCGCCGCGACAGTGACCATGTCGAGGAAGTCTTTCGACAGATAGGGCTTGTTCCGCACGCCCAGCTTGGGATCGTCCAGCGACAGCGGATAGACCGGCTGGATTTCGAAGCCGCCGAAGCCGCCGGCCTTCATCGCCTTGATCTCACGGACGATCTCTTCGGCCTCGACGGCGCCGCCAAACCACCACCAGCGGGCCATGGGTCGGCTTTCGGGTGGCGGCCGGACGAAGCTATCCGCCAATCGCGATAGACCAGCCCGGTCAGCCGCGCGCGCGGACACGGCGGCGACCAGGCCCAGCGCGCTGGCGCCGAGCAGAAATCCCCGACGTGAGGCTCCGTTTGCCGGCATGGTGTCTTAAACTCCAAGGCCCAGCCTCCTTCGAGGCCAGGCCTGTCTTCGAACTTAGAACTGGGCGATCAAGCCGAAGTAATAGCGGCGACCGAGGTAATAGGTGTCGTAGATGTAGGGCGTACCCCCGCCGATGTTGCGGTACTTCTCCGGCGTGTAGCGAGACACGCTGTCGTCGAGCAGGTTCTTGCCCTCGGCGAACAGCTGGAGCCGCGAGGTCAGCTTGTAGGACGCTCGCGCATCCAGCGACTTGTTCCCCGTCTTGAAGATCGGCGAGACCATCTTGTAGTACGACGTCGCCGCGCCGCCGAGGGCCGTCGGCACGCGGTTGATGCTGGCCGAAGCGTCGGTGCGATCATAGTAGAAGTCGCGGCGTTGATAGGCCACGCGCGCGTTCAGACGCCCGTCGTCGTACCAGAAGTTCAGGTTGTAGGTGTAGTTGGACTGCTTGGTCGGCGGCAGGGCCTTGCCCGTGAACAGGTCGACGACCGTATTGGTCTCGTTCGACCTATTGCGCGCGTAGTTGAAACCCGCGCCGGTATATTTCAAGCGCCACGGCAGGAAGGTGAACGCCGTGCGGCCCGCCACTTCGAAACCCTTCTGCTTCAACCCGCTCGGGCCGTCCATGTAGGTGTCGACCGTGTAGGTCTCGCCCTGGATCTCGTAGCCGTTGATCGTGGTGGTGTCGGGATAGCCCGACTTCACGTCGATCGCGAAGAAGCCGACGCTCAGCTGGGTGTCGCGGTTCGGATACCACTCCGCCGACAGGTTCTGGGTCGTCGCGGCGTAGCCCTTCAACTGCGGATTGCCGATGCGGCCAGAGCAGTTGTTGGCCGCGTCGCCGCGGATCGTCGCGCCGGCGTCCTCATCGTCGACGTTCGGGTCGTTGAACTGATTGGGATATTGCGCGATCAGCTTCTCGATGGCCGCCCGGGTCGTGGCGTCGATCTTGCTGCAGGTCGCCGCCGAGTTGCCCGTCAGCTGCAACATGCTGGGCCGCGCGCGCTGCTTGGCGATCGAGTAGCGGACCACGAACTGATCCTCGATCGGCCACAGCGCCAGATTGAAGCTGGGCAGGAAGTCGTTCGACTTGCGGCTGATGCTGGTCTGCTGGCGCGAAACGAAGGTGCTGTTGATCACCTTGTTCGGATCGACGGTCTGGCCGGCGTTAAGGGCCGCCAGGATCGCCGGATCGATGGTGAGGTTGTTGATGACGATCGACGGCTGTCCATTGACCTCGACCTGCTGATAACGCACGCCGAAGTTGCCCGTGACGGGCATCCAGCCCAGGCGCGTCTCGAAGTCGACCATGGCATAGGCCGAGGTCGTCTTCTCGTTGGTCGAATAGGACGGTCGCTTGTACGTCTTACCGTCGGAGGCGAGGCAGCTGTAAAGGCAGCTGGGATTGTGGCGGCTAAGATCGGCGTACTGACCCAGCTCGTTGAAGAAGGTCTGGAAGTTGAAGGCCGACCAGCTGTCGAGCAGGTTGCCCCGGCCCGGCATCCCGCCGAAGAACTGACCGCCAGGAATGTCTTGCAGGCTGTTGTTGATTAGCGACTGATACTGAGCCTGTGTCAGGGTGTAGGTGCGGTACTGCTGGTCCTTGACGGTCGTGCTGGGCCGGTTGGCCGTTCCAAACACGCAAGGCGCGCTGGCGGGGGCCGCCGAAGGGACGCAGTACTGCAGCAGGTCCAGGCTGCGCGCGCGATACAGGGTCACGCCAGGCGCGATGTCGAAGCTGTCTTCCCGCCAGGTGTTGTTGTCGTGATCGCGGCGTTGCAGACCGAACTTGAAGGTCTTCAGCGGACCGAAATGGTCGAAATCGCGCGTGACGTCGATCTGGTAGTTCAGTTCAGAACTCTTGTCGGCCTGCGGTGTATATTCGAGTTGCGAAGTGGCGCTCAGTCCATTGGCGCCCAGGACCGGATAGTAGGCGGCGGCGCTCGTCAGATCGACCGATGACGGCGCGAACATCGTCCACAGGCCGTTTTCGGGAACCATCTGGAAGGTCGCCTGCGGGATCGAGGCGACGAAACTGAACGCCTCATCCTCGCGCTTGCTCTTGGCCAAGGCGTACTGGGCGCGGGCCTTGACGGTCCAGGCCCCCTTGTTGAAGTCCGCGCCGGCCTGCAAGTAATGCTGCTGGTCTCGCCTTTCGATATAGCGATCCTGCGAGGTCCAGTTCAGGGTCGTCGAGCCGTTTCCCCGGATCAGATCGTACTGCGTGACATAGTGGTTCGCATTGACCGTCACGTTCCGCATGCTGGTCGTCAGGACGCCCGCGGCGCTGGTCGAGCCGGTCGGGCTGGCGACGCTTAGGTTGAAGGCGTCGGAATTCTGACGATTGATGTTGGGGTTGTACGACGCGAAGACCGTCAGGTCGTTGTTGACGCGAAAGTCGGCGCGAAACTGAGCCGAGTAGCGTTTGTCCTCGCGGACCCCGCGGCTGAAACGCACCAGCGAGGGGACGAAATCCTCCCACTGCGCGAAGCAGTTCAGACGGGAATCCGGCTGTCCGGCCGCTGGCGCCCCAAGGGCGGCGCAGCCGGCCTTGGTGGTCACCGCCGCCGCGCGAGGGTCGTAAGGCGTCGAGAAACTCTTGTTCGGCGAGTTGTCCTGGTCGCCGAGCGGCAGATAGCCGGCCTGCTTGTCCGAAACGCGCGCGGTGTCGGTCACCGTGCGCGCATCGTCGTAGGTGAAGTTGATCAGGATCCCGAGGCGATCGTCGAAGAATTTGCGGGTGGCGAACCCGTTGATGCGCGGCGTCCACTTACTCTCCAGGGAATTGTTCTGGTACTGGACGTTTAGCTTGGCCGTGGGCTTGGAGAAATCCAGGCCGCCGCGCTGCTCGATGCGCACGGTCCCGCCGACGCCGCCCGGCGTCATGTCGGCGGTCTGGCCCTTGATCACGTCGACGCTCTTGATCAGGTCCGAAGACATGTCGCCCAGGCTCGTCACCGAGCGGCCGTCCTGGCTGCTGGTCGACAGCATCGACATGCCATCGACCTCGACCCGCACCAGGTCCGCGCCCTGGCCCCGGATGGTGAAGCCGCCCTGCTGGCCGTCGTCGGCGACATCCAGCGCGACGCCGGCGATACGGGCGACGGCTTCGCCGACGTTCTTGTCCGGGAAGTTGCCGACGTCATCGGCGACGATCGAGTCCTGGTTGGTGGCCGCGCGCTTCTTGCGCTGGATCGCCGACTGCTCGGCCTTGCGCGCCCCCACGACGACGACCTCCTCGACTTGCTCGCCGGCGACCGGCGAGGCGGTCGTGGGCGCGACGCTCTGGGCGCGGCCCACGCTCGCGGCCCCGGCGGCCAGCGCTAGGATCGAGGCGCCAACCATCAGCTTCACGGCGACGGCGTCCGCGGTAATTGAGAGTTTCATCTGTTCCCTGCCCCCGGCCTCGCGGCCTTTTGTTTTCGTGTCTCGACAGGCGCGCCGCGTTTTCACGGTCACGCCCATGGATCTTCCCGGCCGCCCCACCCCCGTGGGAAAGCCCCCCTTTCGCGTCCAGTCGATGTCGTCCTGGTCTTCGCCGCTCAGGCGCCAGCCGCCCTATGGATTGGCGGGCGCCCAGCGCTCATAGGCGTCCAGCGCCTTCTGAGGGCCGGCCGAGTACCAGGAATAGCCGTTGCGGCGCCCCTTGGAGATCTCGTTGACGTCGTCATGGATCGTCTTGCCCCAGTCGCCGAAGATCGGCTGGCCGGTGCGAATGTCGTAATTGCGCGACCAGATCGGACCCGCGCCGGGCTTATCGATCAGCTTGCGCCCCTCTTCGTCGCTCACCTTGGTGAAGGCCTTGTCGTAGATCGCATGGGCCTTGAGCCACGCCACGCCGGCATGGATCGCGCCTTTGACTTCTGGCGTTGGCTTGGGCTGGCGCATAAGGAACAGCAGGATGTCGGTGCTTTCGCCGCTGGCCAAAGACCGCATCTCGTAGTCGCGGGCCGAGCTGGGCTTCAGCGTCAGCGGGTCGACCTGCTGCGGCCACAAGGTCTTCTTGCCGTCGACCACGACCTGGGAATCCAGGATCGGCCGAATGGCGCGAGCGGACGCCTCGCCGGCGGCCTTGCGCAAGCTCGGCGACGCGAAGGCGAATTCGGGCCGAGCCTCGGCGACGTCCTCCAGGATCATCGCGGCCTCGGCCACGGCGTTATCGTTGAACGTCACGGCGTCGTGGAACCCGCCTTCGATCGGATAGATCTGCGGCCAGCCGCCGTTCGGGTACTGGGCCGCCAGCAGGTATTTGACACCCCTGATGATGCTGGCGCGATAAGCGTCGCCGTCCTTGCCGGGAAGCTGCTGCTGGACCTTCGCCAGGAAGCGCATCTCGGTCGTGGTGGCGTCGTTGTCGAGCGTGCCGACAAAGGTCCAAAAGCGGTCCTTGGGAGCATCGAAACTGTCGTCCAACGCCATGTGCTCGGCGTTGTTGGCGTAGCGCTGGCCCTTCAGGCGCGGCGGCTTGGTGCGGTCCTGATTCTTGCTCCAGCCGCCGGCTGGCGTCTGAAAGCTGAGGATCGTGTCGGCGATCGCGCGGGCCTCCGGGCCGGCGTACCACGCAGGGTCCCTGTCGAGCGGCATGTGGCCGCTGCCCGCCTCCGGCGGCGGAGGCGGCTGTTGGCCGGGCGCGAGCTCGGCGGCCAATGTCGCCTTGTCCGTCGCCATCTGGGCTTGCGAACGCTTGATGTAGGCGGCCCAGGCGGCGCGCTGCGCGGGCGGCAGCTCCGAGAGACGCTCCACGGTGAGCGATTGCGCGGGCTGGTTCTTGCCGATCACGGCGGCGTGGACGACGGTCGACTGGGCAAACGCCGTCAGGGCGGCGACGCAAACGCCGCCGACCAGTCCCGAGCGACCAAGGATCATCCTTACGGTCGTGCCGATCCGTCCGTTGTTCCGCATCACTTCCTCACCTGACCGTTTTTCTTGGGACACCGCCGATGCGCTGACCGGGCTCACCGCGATCGCCGCGACGCCGGGGCGCGCTTCACAGCACGTAAATCCCATATTTTGGTATAGTTAGTCACATCATGGAAATACCTTGCTCGACGGAAGTCAACCACCGATGGAACAAATTTCATCCATGCGGATCGGCTGCCCCTCCTCACCCAGCGTTTCCATGAATTCAGCGCTGAGCGGGGCGAGCCACCCGACGGGCGCGCGCGGTGTTTTTCCAGGTCGAAGGCGACCCCGCGCGGGGCTTAGTCGCGCATCGACGTCCAGCGGATCCAGGCCACGGAAGAGGGTCTGGCTGCCGCCGACGGCCTTGGGCGCCGCGTTTCGTCATCCGCCACCGACTCCGGTCCCCTTGACGCCGGTTTCATTTTATAGCACAACTTCTCATATTGTGGAACAGAAGACGAATAGACCGACGAACGCTGACTGAGCGCGCCGCCCCCCGCTGACCGATGGCGTGTCACGGGTTGTGTTGGGGAGGGAGGCGCGGGCCAAATCGCGTGGAGTCTTCCCGAGGGATAGCTTCCCGACAAAGCGCCGCTCCGCACCGCCGACCATCGTTTTTCCGCCTCGCCGAACCGGCGCAACAAAGACAAACAAGGGAAGAGACCATGACGCCCAATCCGCTGCTCGGCGTGCTGTTCCACTGGTTGGGCGGCCTAGCCTCGGCGAGCTTTTACGTGCCCTATCGCGGCGTGCGCCGCTGGTCTTGGGAGGTCTTCTGGCTGACGGGAGGGATCTTCTCGTGGCTGCTGGCCCCATGGTTCTTCGCCGCCGTCCAGACCCGAGACCTGCTCGGCGTGATGAGCCAAACCCCAGGAACCATCGCCGGCCTTTGCATCCTTTTCGGCGTCCTCTGGGGTTTCGGCGGCCTGACCTACGGCCTGACCATGCGTTATCTGGGCCTGTCGCTCGGCATGGCGGTGGTGCTCGGCCTCTGCACGGTGTTCGGCACCCTGATCCCGCCGATCGTCCAGGGCGACTTCGCCGAGAAGCTGCTGAACAACGCCTCGGGCAGAATCATTCTGTTGGGCCTGGCCATCACCCTGGCGGGCATAGTCGTTGTGGCGCTGGCGGGGGCGCGCAAGGACGCCGCGCTCTCCGAAGACGCCAAGAAGGCCGTCATCGCCGAGTTCGATTTCAAGAAGGGGGTCGCCGTGGCCATTTTCTCGGGGATCATGTCCGCCTGCTTCGCCTTTGGCCTGGCCGCGGGCGAGCCGATCAAGGCGATCTCCGCCGCCGCCGGCACCGGTCCCCTGTGGACCGGTCTGCCCGTGTTATGCTTGGTGATGTTTGGCGGCCTTCTGACCAATGGGCTATGGTGCGGCTACCTGATCGCGCGCAACAAGAGCGCCGGCCAATGGCTGGGCGAGAGCGTGGAGGCCGACGCGTCGAAGCCGCCGCTCCTGGTCAACTATCTGCTCTGCGCCCTCGCTGGCGTCGCCTGGTACTTCCAATTCTTCTTCTACACCATGGGCGAAAGCCAGATGGGCAAGTTCGGCTTTTCCAGCTGGACCCTGCACATGGCCAGCATCATCATCTTCGGCACCGTTTGGGGCTTCGCCCTACGCGAATGGAAGGACGCTCGACCAGCCGTGAAGGCCACGGTCTGGAGCGGCGTCGCCCTCCTCATCGTCGCCACCATCGTCATCGGCTACGGCAACAAGATCGGCGCCGCCTAGGCCATGCATCGCGTCGGCTCTACCAAGCATACCTTTCGGGAAATGAGCCTCAGACTACAATCATATCGCTATGTCTTTGATTAAATGGCGAAACCATGTTCCCGCCGACTGCTTTCACGCAGAAAGGCCAAGCTGGTTACAGCCGTTACAGCCGCCAGCGACGCGGCAAGCTCAACCGAGCGCCCGCGAACCATTTGAAATCATTAGGAGAAAATGGCGCGCTGAAGCGGTAGGTACTGAGAACTATGCGTACCACATGGCTCTCTAGCTGAATGCACGATCATGACGAACTAACGCCATAGGATTTCTTGTCCGCACCCGCCAAGCTACGCCTCGCCCAGGCCGCGATGGGCAAGCCCGAAACCAAGGTCGCCGAGCTGTGCGCCGAACTCGGTATCACCCGCCAGACGCTCTACCGACACGTCACGCCCAAAGGTGAGATCAGGCCCGATGGCGAAAAGCTGCTGGCAAGGAAACGATGATCCGCTGTCATCGATGTTCCACGCAGCCGTTCGACACCATCCAATCCGGCGAAAGCTTGAGGCTCCATCCCGCTCCGGCATAGTCGTTGCCACGCGCGCTACCGGGACCGGCGATCGATGCCGACTTCCAGTCCTGCGCGATCAGTACGCCTTGCTCGACCGTCAGTGTGCCCCAGGCGTCGCGGATGGTGGCTGTCGGATAGACGGTGCCTGATGGTGGCAGCGTGAAGACGTTCTGCGGATTAAACTCGATCCGCATGTCGATCAGCGGCAGCCGTATGACCGGCCCATCTATCAGCACGGTTCTCCAGTGCGCGGCCTGGCGCGTATGGGCCTCTGCCTTCGCCGTTTCTTCCGATCGGATGCCGGCAAAGCCGTAACGATCGCGGATCGCCTCTACCGGCAGCAAGGCTCCGTGACCAATGGCATGATGCAGCAATGTCCCCAGATCGCTATCTGGTCGCAAGCCGTTCCGCCATCCTGGAGACAGCCGGTCGAGCAACAGACCATAGGCGGGGCCGGACGCATAGGCGAAGCTACGCACATATCCGTCGCGCCGGTCGTAATCGGTTAGCGTGCCGATCGTCGAAGCCACGGCATCCTTGCCGGCGCCGAGGCGCTTGCCAGTATATTCGGCGATCCCTTCGTTGATCTCCAGCGCGTTCTCCCGCCCGGTCGCCTCAATCGCCAGACTGCGCCGGAGCGCGCGAAACGCCAGCGCATCACCGATCGCCGCGCGTTGCGGCTCGCCATCCGTTTGCAGTGCCCGGGCCAGCGCTCGCCATTCGAGGCGCAGGAGCAGGCGCCCGTCGAGTGTGTCGAGATGATCCGGCAGAGCCGCCACGGGCGGGGGAAGGCGATCGGGCTGGATGCGGTGGAATGCCTCGTGCATCAGCAAGGTCTCGCGTCGGTCGCGATTGGAGGGCAATGGCAACAGCACCATCGTCCAGCGGGTGCCTGCCCAGTCGATCGCTGTGTTCGCCATGCTGATGTCCTGAGGCAGCGTCCCGATGAACAGCGCGCCCGAGGCTCGCAAATCATGGCCGGTAGTATCCCTGTCGGCGTAAACCGCCCGTGTTTCGGGATCGACCAGCATGATCGGCCCGCACAGGCTCCTGCCCCACAAGCGTCCGCCATCGCGATGGCACAGGATGTGATATTCCGTGATGGCTTCGCTGGCGGCCTTGGCTTGCTGTGTGGATAGAGGCTGCGCCGGCGCGGCGGTGGAAAGGAGGCATTCCGCTATCACGCCGATCGTAAGCCACAGACGACGATGATGCTTGATGGGCATTATGTGCGATCCCTGCCTTGACTGCGAGGCGGGCTTTCTGGCGGGCGAACGTATCGCCTTCATGGCCTCTTTGTATCCCGGACGGCGATCATGACATGAACGCGATACGATCCGTCGATAAGAGAAGGCATGACGAACAGCGTGGCGCGGATCATCGTAGTGGAGGACGACGACAGCGTGCGTGACGCGATCGTCGGCTATCTGTCGCGGCATGATTTCGCCGTCACGGGCGTCCCCGATGCGCGGGGCTTCGATGCGCTGACGGACGGCGCCCGCGCCGACCTGATCATTCTCGACGTGATGCTGCCGGGAGAGGACGGGCTTTCGCTTTGCCGCAGATTGCGTGATGCGGCTCCTCCCATCCTGATGCTCAGCGCACTCGGGGATACGACGGACCGTATCGTCGGGCTGGAGATCGGTGCGGCGGATTATCTGGCCAAACCCTTCGATCCGCGTGAGTTGCTCGCTCGCATCCGAGCGATTCTCCGGCGTGAAGCTGCGCCGGTCACGCAATTTCCTCAATCCTATCACTTCGATGGATGGCTGTTTGAGCCGGATAGCGCACGCCTGACCGCACCGGACGGCGCGCCCGTGTCACTTACTGCGGGCGAACTGCGGATGCTGCTCGCGTTCGTCCGGCACCCGGCACAGATTCTCGATCGCGATCGGCTACTCGATCTGACCCATGGCGCGGATGACGGTCCCTTCGACCGGGCGATCGATCTAGCGGTCAGCCGGCTGCGACGGCGATTGTCCGACGCGGGCGGGACAAGCCTGATCGAAACCGTGCGGGGGCTTGGCTATCGGTTTCGGGCCGCAGTTACCCGTCGATGAGGTGGTCGCCCTCCATTCTGGTCCAGGTGGCGACGCTGGCGCTGACCACGCTGGTGCTTGGGTTCGCCCTGAGCCTGAGCATCGTGTTGCTGACGCCCACCCCTGCGCCGGTGCGGATGACGGTTCGCGATGCGGCAAGGATATTGGGAGGCGAGCGGAACGGCGCCTTTGGTCTGACGATCCGGTCGGCGCCGCCCGCATTGCCCCGAGTGGTGGAGGTCGAGGCTTCGCTGGCGCGGATGTTGCGCGTCCGTCCCGATCAGGTTCGCGCGCGCTGGCTCGACAGCGATGGCGCGGGAAAGGGAAAGGCGACAGGGCAAAGCGTCATTTTGGTCGGTGATAGGACCTTACTCGTCGACAGCGGCGCCGGCAGTTTTCGGATGCGATTTGGCGCGGATGTACGGATCGGCCCCGACGTGGAAATGCCCGCGTTCGAAGCAGCCGTTCGGCAGGACGATGGCCGTTGGCGCACTGTCACGCCGACCGATCGGCAACTTGGGGCGTGGCGACTGCGGCTGTTCGTGGCGTTCGGCTTGGCCCTGATGCTCTCCGCAGTCCCGGTTTGGATCGCAGCGCGTCGGCTGTCGATCCCGGTGCGCAATCTGGCGGAAAGTGCAGCGCTGAGCGACCTGGTCAGCCAACCGCCGTTTCAAGATGATGGCCCGGCCGAGATCAGAGCTGTCGCCACAGCGATGAACGCCATGCACCAGCGCCTTGCCGATCAGGCGGAGGAACGCTTCCAGGCGTTCGCCGCAATCGCGCACGACCTTCGCACGCCGCTGACCGGGCTACGAATCCGTGCAGAACTGGTCCCGCCGGGCGAACGCGAACGCATAATCCAAGACCTCGACCGGATGGCGGCGATGATCGGCGACGTGCTCGGCTTTTCGCTGATCGATCGGCATCGATTGCGTCCCCAGCACACCGATCTTGTCGCCTTTCTCACCGCAATCCGGGATGATCGGCGTTCGCTGGACCAGGATGTCGATCTGGCCGGCCAATTCGATGATGGCTGGGCCATGGTAGACAGACCCCTTCTTCACCGCGCGCTCGACAATCTCATCGACAATGCCGTGCGCTACGCGGGAAATGCCATCCTGTCGGTGGAGGATCGCGACACGCAGGTGTGCATCCATGTCGATGATTCCGGACCCGGCATCCCTCTGAACAACGTCGGTGGCATCGTCGCACCGTTCAGGAGGCTCGAACCATCGCGAAGCCGCGCGACAGGTGGGGTAGGCCTCGGCTTGGCGATCGTGGATCGTATCGCCGTCGCGCATGGCGGCAGGCTGATATTGGACAATCGGCAACCGCATGGCCTCCGCGCAACACTCCGTCTCCCGTCACGCTCCCTCGCTTAGCGTACGTTCAAAAAGACATTCTGCGAGCGTCTCCCGCAGGGCATCGGGAACACGTCGCCGGTAATAGAGGCGACCGGCCCTTCGGACGAAATGCGTTCGAACTTTGTGTAGACGGTCTGCGTAGCAGTCGCGCGCGTGCTTTCCTGAGTGTTCGCAAACACTTAGGGTCTGATCGTCGGTGCGATTGTGTAGCAGGTTTGTGTAGCAATCGTCCGAAGACGGTCTTCCAGACGGTGAAACCGCAGGGTTTTCAACGATGTTTGGAAGAATGGCGCGCCCGGAACGATTCGAACGTCCGACCCTCAGATTCGTAGTCTGATGCTCTATCCAGCTGAGCTACGGGCGCGCACTGCCTTGCGGCGAGGCGGGGGAGATAGCCGGTTCATTCCGGGGACGCAAGCCCGGTTTTCCGGAAAATTCGAAAAGTTTCGCGCATCGGCGTTCGGCGGACGGTGGGACCTTGCCGCGCCGGGGATCATCGGGGCGATTGGCGACGCTCAAAGAGGATCTGGGCGTGACAGGGCCGCGGGTTTGGTGTCCATGAACCCCTTCCGGGTCGGCGGGCAGGCCGTCCCTCGCGCTGGTCAAGAGGATCCGAATGCGTCGTATCTTGTCGCCCTCCCTGCTCGCCCTGGCCGCCTGCGTCCAGTTGGCGGTCGCGCCGGTCGCGGCCCAGGCGGAATCGATTCCGCTGGCCATGCCCAAGCCCAGGCCGGCGGCCCACTCGCCGATCGCCAAGGGCATGGTGGCCGCCGCCAATCCGCTGGCCGTGCAGGCGGGCCTGCGGGTGCTGCGCGAGGGCGGAAGCGCGGTCGACGCGGCCGTGGCGATCCAGGCCGTGCTGGGCCTGGTGGAGCCGCAAAGCTCGGGCCTGGGCGGCGGCGCGTTCATGGTCTTCTACGACGCCAAGACCGGCAAGGTGACGGCCTATGACGGCCGCGAGACCGCGCCGGCCGCCGCGGGCCCGGACATGTTCCTGGGCCCTGACGGCAAGCCCCTGCCCTTCATCACCGGCCTGATGTCCGGCCGCTCGACCGGCGTGCCCGGCGCGGTGGCGATGCTGGCCCAGGCCCAGAAGGAACACGGCAAGCTCGCCTGGAAGAGCCTGTTCAAGGACGCCCAGACGCTAGCCGCCGACGGCTTCGTGGTCAGCCCGCGCCTGGCCGGCATGATCAACAGCGCCCGCGCGCCGCAGGCCAGCGCGCCCGACGCGGTGAAGTACTTCACCAAGCCGGACGGCAATCGCTACCAGGCCGGCGACGTGCTGAAGAACCCGGCCTATGCCGAGACGGTGCGGCGTCTGGCCGCCGAGGGCCCCTCGGCGCTCTACGAAGGTCCGATCGCCCAGGCGATCGTCGATCGGGTGCATCAGGGCGACCTGCCCGGTAGCATGACCCTGACGGACCTCAAGGCCTACAAGCCGCGCTCGGCCGACGCCCTGTGCCGGCCCTGGAAGGTCTATGCCGTCTGCGTGCCCAATCCGCAGTCGAGCGGCGTCGCCCTCCTGCAGGCCCTGGCCATGCTGGAACACACCGACATCGCCAAGCGCGGCCCGACCGATCCGGTGGCGTGGACCCTGCTGGCCCAGGCCGAGCGGGTCATGTACGCCGACCGCGACCGCTATGTCGGCGATCCGTCGTTCGTCACCGTGCCGGTGCAGGGCCTGCTGGATCCGAAATACGTCGCCGAACGGGCTAAGCTGATCACGACGACGGCCGGCGATCCGCCGCCGTTCGGCCACCCGGCCGGCGCGCCCAAGGTCGGCGTCGACGCCACCAAGGAGCCCGGCGGCACCACCCACTTCGTCGTCGTGGACACGAAGGGCAATGTGGTCTCCATGACCACCACGGTCGAGAGCATCTTTGGCAACGGCCGGATGGTGAACGGCTTCTTCCTGAACAACCAGATGACCGACTTCTCGTTCTCGCCGACCGAGAAGGACGGCGCGCCGGCGGCCAACGCCGTGGCGGGCGGCAAGCGGCCGCGCTCGTCGATGTCCCCGGTCATCATGTTGGACAAGAAGACGGGCAAGTTCGTCGCCGCCCTGGGCTCGCCCGGCGGCAACGCCATCCTCTCCTACAATCTGAAGGCCATGGTCGGCGTGTTCGACTGGGGCCTGAACATGCAGCAGGCGGTGTCGTTGCCGAACCTGGTGGCGCGCGGCGACGCCTATTCGGGCGACGCCGACCTGTTCGGCCCGGCGATGCTGTCGGCGCTGAACGCGCGCGGCGTGGGGGTGAAGACCGGCCAGATCGAGGGCTCGGGCCTGCAAGGCGTCATCGTGCGCAAGGGCGGCGTTCTGGAAGGCGGCGCCGATCCGCGCCGCGAGGGCGTCGCCAAGGGCCTTTAAAGCCGGTCAGACGCGGGCCTGGTGCTCTTCCAGGCCCGTCTCGACCTCGGCGCGGGAGAACACCTCCTCCTGGCCGTCCAGCAGCAGGTCAGACGCCGCGGCGTCCTCGACCGCGATCATCGCCGCCACGCGCCGCAGGGCGGTCGGCGCGTCGGGCGCCTCGACCGTCACCTGATGCACCGGCGCGCCGTCGGGCGAGGCGCCGATCATCACCGCGATGGTCCAGGTGGTCGCCATGCGGGACATTCTCCTAATTCGCCGATGCGTCGGCGCGATCATCGCTCTCCGGCGAGGGCTCTGGGACGCCGGCTAGAGTCAGGTCGAACACCGAGCCGCCCGGACCGGTTTCCACGAGCGTCAAATCCCCGCCGTGGCCCTGGGCCAGCTCGCGGGCGATGGCCAGGCCAAGGCCCGTCCCGCCGCGCCGCGCCGAGCCGACGAAGGGCTGGAACAGGTTGGTCCGCGCCCGCTCGGGCACGCCCGGACCGTCATCGGACAGGCGCAGGACGCTCAGGCCCTCGACGCGACGCAGCTCGACGAACACCTTGCCCTTGCCGCCGCGATCCGGCGCGCCCTCGATCGCCTCGCGGGCGTTGCGCAGCAAGTTCGTCAGAATGCGGTGCAGTTGGTCCGGATCGGCCAGGATCTGTTCGCGCGGGCCGATCACCGTCTGCAGCACCACCCCCTGGGCGGTCAGGCCGGCGTCCTCGGCGGCCATGTCCAGCGCGGGACGCAGCGGGATGACGCGGGTCACCGGCTCGGGCTCCTTGGACTTGCCATAGGCCATGACGTCC
Source organism: Caulobacter sp. SSI4214 (assembly GCF_012184455.1). Classification (NCBI taxonomy): domain Bacteria; kingdom Pseudomonadati; phylum Pseudomonadota; class Alphaproteobacteria; order Caulobacterales; family Caulobacteraceae; genus Caulobacter; species Caulobacter sp. SSI4214. The sequence goes on from NZ_SZWJ01000002.1 coordinate 60,254, forward strand.
GAGGCGAGGGTGATGGCGCGGTCGAGGGCCCGCTCGAGACGCGGCAGGGCCTGGGCGACCTTGGGATCGCCGAGCGCGGCCAGGCGGTCCGACGCCATCTGGGCGCTGGTCAGCATGTTGCGCAGGTCGTGATTGATCTTCGCCACCGCCTCGCCCAGGGCCGCCAGGCGGGCCTTGGACGACAGGGCGGCCAGCAGGTCGGCCTGCATCCGGTCGAGCTCGGCCTCGGCCCGACCGATCTCGTCGCGGCGCTTGGAGACGGCGATGCGGGCTGCGGGATCGTCGGGGTCGCCCCGGAACGCCTCCATGGCCCGGGTGATCCGCTGCATCGGCCGCACCAGGAAGATGTTCAGGAACGCATAGACGAACAGCCCCGCCAGGCTGGCGACGAACACCGTCACGCCGGTCAGCTTCCAGAAATAGCTGATCAGCTGCGCCTTCAGCGGCGCGTCGGGCAGAACGACCTCGACGAATTCAGCCTTGCGGAAGCGCGGCTCGGCCATCACGCGGACCATGCTGCCGGGCGGGCTGGTCAGGGTGAAGAAAGGGGCGGCCAGCCACGAGCCGGGGTTCTGGCGGCGCAGATCAACCAGATAGGGGGTCTTGAACGGCTGCTTGGGCGGCAGGACCAGGCGTCGGGCGCCCTCGGCCTGGACGGCCACGGTGACGGCCCCGGCCTGGTCGAACATCTGGTTGGCGACCGCGTCGCTGACCCGCAGGTTGGGATCGGATTCGGCGATGGTCGAGGCCAGTTCGCCCGAGCGCACGCGGTCCAGCAGCCAGCTTTCCTCGTAGGCCGCCAGGGTCGGCGGCAGGACCAGCAGACCGCCGAAGGTGACGACGATGGCGGTGAACAGCAGAAGGCGCGCCGACAGGCCGCCCGGCCACGGAAACCGCTTCCGCGTCAGGGCGATCTCATTCTCCGACGGCGAAACCGGATCGGCCATCAGTCGCGGCTACTTCTCGTCCAAGGGCGTCGCTCCGCGCCCTTTGCGCCAATGGCGCCACAAAGGCGGCAGAAAGGCTAGAACGCCCATGCCGATGATCGGAAGATAGATCCGCGGCGACAAGAGGGTTCCCAACGTCACCGGGCCGCCCTGGGCGAAGATGTGGCCCAGCCCCGCGCCGATGCCGGCATAGACGAACGAGCTGGGGATCATGCCCAGCACCGAGGCCAGCAGAAAGGTGCGGGCCGGAACGCTGGCGATCGCGGCCGCGATATTGACGATCAGCAGGGGAAAGGCCGGGATAAGGCGCAGGGTCAGAAGGTAGTGGAACGCGTCCTTGCGCAGCCCCTCGGCCACGCGCGCGATGAAGGCGTCGGGCGCCTTGCGCAGCATGTCGCCAAAGGCCGTGCGAAACACCAGGAAGGTGACGGTCGAGCCTCCCGAGGCGCCGGCGACCGCCGCCAGGCCGCCGCCCAGCGGGCCGAACAGGAAGCCGCCGGTCAGGGACAGCACCAGGGCGCCCGGCAGCGAGATCGCCACCGAACCGACATAGACGGCCAGATAGATTTCCGCGCACAGCACCGGGTGCTCGCGAGCATAGGCCTGCAGCTGGGCGCCCCGCGCCCGCAGCTCCTCCAGGGACAGGTGCTCGGGCAGGCCGCTGGCGAAGGCGATCACGAACAGAACGACGATGACCGCCAGCGGCCCGAAACGACGAAGCAGCGTCAGGGCGCGCGCGGACGTCATGGCGCCCCGACCGCGTCCTCGACGGCGGCGAAGCCATCGGCTCGAAGACGGGCGGCCAGATCGCGCTTGATGCGCTTGACCAGGCCCGGACCGCCATAGACCAGGGCCGAATAGAGCTGCACCGCCCGCGCCCCGGCGCGGATCTTGGCGTAGGCGCCCGCGCCGTCGGCGATCCCGCCCGCGCCGATCAGCGCCACCCGTCCGGCGGCGGCGGCGTGGAAGCGCTTGAGCACCATCGTCGAAGGCGCCAAGAGCGGCGCTCCGGACAGGCCGCCGCCTTCGCTGGCCAGGGCGGACCTCAGGGAGTCCGGCCGGGCGATGGTGGTGTTGCTGACGATGATGGCGTCCAGGCCCGCGCCGACGACGGTCTCGACGATCGCCTCGACCTCGCCGTCCTCGAGATCGGGGGCGACCTTCAGGAAGATCGGATAGTCGCGCCCGGACGAGGCCTTCAGCGTCGCCCGCGCCTCGGCCAGGCGACCCAGAAGCTCCTCCAGCGCCGCCTTGGTCTGAAGAGCGCGCAGGCCGGGCGTATTGGGCGAGGAGATGTTGGCGGTGAAATAGTCCGACAGGCCCCAGAGGCGGGTCAGGCCGGCGACATAGTCCTGGATGCGGTCGTCGGCGTCCTTATTGGCCCCGATATTGGCGCCGACCACGCCGCCCCGGCCCTGGCGGACCGACAGGCGCCGCGCGAACGGCTCGAGGCCGCCGTTGTTGAAGCCCATGCGGTTGATCACCGCCTGGTCCTCGGTCAGGCGGAACAGGCGCGGACGCGGATTGCCGGCCTGGGCGAGCGGCGTGACCGTGCCCGCCTCCACGAAGCCGAAGCCGGCGGCCAGCATGGCGTCGGGAACCTCGGCGTTCTTGTCGAAGCCGGCGGCCAGGCCCACGCAGTTGGGAAGGTCGAGGCCCGCCAGCTTCACGGCCAGGATCGGATCGTCCGGACCGCTGTCGCGCGGCCCCAGACCCCATTTCAGCCCCCGGATGGCCCAGCCGTGCGCCTCCTCGGGATCGAGCACATGCAGAGCGCGGGCGGCGAGGTCGTGCGCGCTCATGCGAGATGGTCGCCCAGCCGCGGGACGCCGTCGGCGTCGAGCGACAGCGCGGCCTCGCTCAGCACCTCGGAGATCAGCAAAGGCCGGTAGAGATGCGGGAACAGCGCCCCGCCGCGCGAGGCCTCCCACTTCAGCGCCTCGCCCAGGCCCTCCGCCTCGATCCCCAGCAGGACGAGATCGGCCTGGTCCTTGAAATATCGGGCCGCGGTCTCCTGCGCCTGGTCGGCCGCCGAGAGGTGGATGAAGCCGTCCTGGTGATCGACGGCCGAGCCCTCGAACCGGCCGGCCGCCTTGGCCGCCTCCCATTCCGCGCGGGAGAGGATCTTGTAGATCAGGGTCATTCGCCGCCGGCTCCGCCATTCTCGTGCGCGTAGAAAAGCCGTTCGAGGACCGGCTTGCCGCCCGTCCAGCCGAACACCACGGCGGTCGAAGTCGGGAAGCGGCCGCGCAGCTTGCTGGTGTGGATCGGCGGTGCGCCGGCCTGGGCGGCCAGGCGCAGCGCCAGTTCATGCATTCCGGGATTGTGGCCGACCACCATCACCGTGCCGGCCGTCTCGGCGTGGTCCTCGACCGCCCGGACGATGTCCTCGGGATCGGCGTGATAGAGGTCGCGCAGGTGCTCGACCCGAACCGGGGACGGGAAGTGGGTGACGACGCGCTCGGCCGTCTCGCGGGTGCGCCGCGCCGAGGAGACCAGCATCAGGTCGGGCGTGAAGCCGGCTTCGGCCAGCACCCCGCCCATGACCAGGGCGTCGGCCTGGCCGGTCTCGGCCAGGGCGCGCTCGAAATCTCCGCCGCTCTGGGCGTGCCGCTCGGCCTTGCCGTGGCGCATCAGGATCAGTCGCTCCATGGCGTCCTCCATAGCCGGACGCCGCTCTATCAGGAAGCCGGCGGTTGACACCTTCTTCGCCAAGCGCTCCAAGGCGGCATGGCTGCGCTCGATCTGGTCACGCCCGTCCTGTCCGACGGGGGAACCTGGCGGTTTCCCGCGAACGAACCCCTGCGGCTCGATTCGGGGGGCGTGATCGAGGGCTTGGAGATCGCCTACCAGACCTATGGCCGGCTGAACGCCGACAAGTCCAACGCGGTGCTGGTCTGTCACGCCCTGACGATGGACCAGTACGTGGCCTCGCCGCACCCGGTGACCGGAAAGCCCGGCTGGTGGCCGCGCCTGGTCGGCCCCGGCAAGCCCCTGGACCCCGCGCGGCACTTCATCATCTGCTCGAACGTGATCGGCGGCTGCATGGGCTCGACCGGCCCCGCCTCGATTAACCCGGCCACGGGGCGGCCCTACGGCCTGTCGTTCCCGGTGATCACCATCGCCGACATGGTCCGCGCCCAGGCGATGCTGGTGACGGCCCTGGGCGTCGACACCCTGTTCGCCGTCGTCGGCGGCTCGATGGGCGGGATGCAGGTGCAGCAGTGGGCGGTGGACTATCCCGAGCGGATGGCCAGCGCGGTGATCCTGGCCTCGGCCTCGCGCCACTCGGCCCAGAACATCGCCTTCCACGAGGTGGGCCGCCAGGCGATCATGGCCGATCCGGACTGGCGCGGCGGCGCCTATGCCGAGCACGGGGTGCGCCCCGAGAAGGGCCTGGCCGTGGCGCGGATGGCCGCCCATATCACCTATCTGTCCGAACCCGCCCTGCAGCGGAAGTTCGGCCGCGAGCTGCAGCGCGACGGCCTGTCGTGGGGCTTCGACGCCGACTTCCAGGTCGAGAGCTATCTGCGTCACCAGGGATCCAGCTTCGTCGACCGGTTCGACGCCAACAGCTATCTCTACATCACGCGCGCCATGGACTATTTCGACATCGCCGCCAGTCATGGGGGCGTTCTGGCCAACGCCTTCACGCGCGCCCGCCACGTGCGGTTCTGCGTGCTGAGCTTTTCCAGCGACTGGCTCTATCCGACCGCCGAGAACCGCCATCTGGTGCGCGCGCTGACCGCGGCCGGCGCCCGCGCGGCCTTCGCCGAGATCGAGAGCGACAAGGGCCATGACGCCTTTCTGCTGGACGAGCCGGTCATGGACGCGGCCCTGGCGGGCTTCCTGGGCTCGGCCGAGCGCGAGCGGGGGCTGATTTGACGAACGCCGTCATCCGCGAGGACTTTCGCGAGATCCTCCGACTGGTGCGGCCGGGCTCGCGCGTGCTGGACGTCGGTTGCGGCGAGGGCGCGCTGCTGGATCTGCTGGCCCACGAAAAGCAGGTCGACGCCCGGGGCCTGGAGCTGAGCGCCGAGGGCGTGGCCGCCTGCATGGCGCGCGGCCTGTCGGTGGTGCAGGGCGACGCCGACCTGGACCTGGACCACTTCCCCGATCGCTCGTTCGACTACGCGGTGCTGTCCCAGACCCTGCAGGCGACGCGCAGGCCGCGCCACGTGCTGGACGAGCTGCTGCGCATCGCCGACCGAGCCATCGTCTCGTTCCCGAACTTCGGCCATTGGCGGGTGCGCTGGTCGCTGCTGAGCCGTGGCCGGATGCCCGAGACCAAGGCCCTGCCCCTGCCGTGGTGGTCGACGCCGAACATCCACCTGTGCACCCTCGCGGACTTCATGGCCCTGACGGAGGACCTGAACCTGCGGGTCGACGCCAGCGCCGCCTTCGCCGGGCGAGGTCCCGCGCGGCCCATGAACCCGGCCAGCGCGATCGAGAACTGGCGGTCCGAGACCTGCCTCTTCATGCTCAGCCGCAACGGAACGCCGCCCAGCGGGGAACTTCCGGCCGCTTCGGGCGATCTCTTCGGCGGATGAAGACGCTTCGTCTGATGACCTACAACGTCCACCGTTGCGTGGGCGCGGACCGCAAGCTCGATGTCGAGCGTGTGGCCGAGGTCATCGCGGCCGAAAAGCCGGACGTCGTGGCCCTGCAGGAACTGGACGTGCGCCGCGCCCGGACCAAGGGCGTCGACCAGGCTCACCGTCTGGCGGAACTCCTGAAGATGAGCTTCCACTTCCACCCGGCCATGGCGGTCGAGGAGGAACTTTACGGCGACGCCATCCTGACCGCCCTGCCCGAACGACGGGTCAAGGCCAAGGGCCTGCCGCTCTACAAGCGCGTGCCGGGGCTGGAGCCGCGCGGCGCCCTGTGGGTCGAGGTCGAGGTCGGCGGGACCAAGGTCCAGATCATCAACACCCACCTCGGACTCGTGCCCCAGGAGCAGAAACGCCAGGCGGCCGCCCTGCTGGGTCCCGACTGGATGGGCGACGACGACTGGGTCGCGCCGGGCGTGGTGCTGGGCGACTTCAACGCCACCCCCTATTCGGCGACCTATCGGATGTTGCGCACGGCCCTGCGCGACGCCCAGGCCCCCAGCCCGGCCTGGCCGCGTCCCGCGACGGCGACCTTCCCGTCCAGCTTTCCGTTCATGCGCATCGACCACGTCTTTCTGACCAAGGGCCTGGAGACCCTGGCGGTCAGCTCGCCCTATGACGCCCGCGCGCGGGTCGCCTCCGACCACCTGCCGCTGGTGGTCGAGCTGGCGATCACGGCCGAAGGCGCTCCGGAGGCTGCGGCGGCGGCGCGGTGAGCCTGGCGATGTCGCGCCGCAGGCGGGCGCGCCGCCCCCAGGGCCGCCAGGCGTCGTCGGGCGAGATGGCGTCGCCCAGGTTCCAGTCGGCGATGAATTTCTCGACGCCGCTCAGGCGCCGCTCCGGCACGGGTTGCAGCCGGCGAGGCGGTCCGCCCTTGACGTCCAGCGCGTTGATCGCCGCCGCCAGGCCGCCTTCCCGGTCCATCGCCTCCAGAACGTCGGCGGCGGAGCGGTCGATGAAATGGCCGACCAGCCGCCCCAGGAAGCCTCGCACAGTCTCGCGCTCGAGGTCGGTGCGCGCCTCGAAGGCCAGGTCGCACTCGCTGTCCAGGCCGATCGAGCGGTTGTTCAGATTGGCGCTGCCGATCCGCAGCATCCAGTCATCCATGATCGCCACCTTGGAGTGGACGATGATCGGCCCGCCCTTCGGCGTATGGGCGGAAAACGCCGAGAAGCGCTTGTGGACATCGATCGCGCGCAGGCGGTTGATCGCCGAGGTCCGGGCGCTGTCCATGGTCATCTGGTCGAAATAGCTGGGACTGCGGGCCGGGCCGACCGTGACCACCTCCGGACCGTCGGGCTCGGCCAGGCGTTCGGCCAGCACTTCGACGATGACCGGCGAGGTCAGGTATTGGTTCTCCAGATAGATCAGTCGCCGGGCGCGCTTGATCGCCGCGAGGTGCAGCAACATGCACTCGGTGATCTCGGGCCGCTCGCGCCAGGCCGCCGAGGTGCGGGCCACCGCGATCGGGAGACGGCGAAGATCCGGCGTCAGGTCGTTAGGCCAGGGCGTCTCGTCGGGCCGGGCCGGCCGCTCGACCGGCTCTCCGCCCGATGCTTTCCACCGGTCGATGAAGAGATCGGCCATCGCCTCGCCCGCCCGGCCGTCGACCAGCATCGAGACCTCGTGCCGGGCGGGATAGTGGCGGCCGGTCGGCAAGCGTCGCAGCGGATTGTTGTCCAGGTGCCGGGTGTCGTCCCAACGGTCGACGCCGATGTCGCCGCCGCTGACGAAGGCCGTGACGCCGTCGATGATCACCGCCTTCTGATGATGACAGGCGCTGGCCGGCAGGGTGGCGTCCAGGCGGTACTTGACCCGCGACCCCGCGAAGAACGCTGCGCCGCGATGCGGTCCGAACAGCTGCGAGGCCGCGATCGGGAACGGCATGTCCCAGGTCAGCACCCGCACGTCCAAGGCCGGGTTCAGCGCCGCCTGCCGTCGTAGAATCAGACCGATGCGGTCGGCGTGGACGGGATCGCGGCTCTTGCGCACGCGGTCGGGATCCAGGCGGGTCAGGGGGTCGAACACCCAGGCCAGGATCCAGATCGACTTGCGCGCCGCCAGCAGCAGCGGCTTCAGCGCATCGAACGCCTCGTCGTTGTCGATGAACAGCGCGACCCTGTCGGCGGTCTCGACCCGCCAGCAGTTGTAGCCCGGTTGGAAGACGGAAGCGTTCGGACCCATGTCGCCCCTGAAGTCGTGAGATTCGACAACGCGCGCGTCCGTCTTATGGCTCCGCTCGATCGCTCCGTCTCGTGAACTCTCCGTAGGGCCAGCCGATTAGCCCGCGATCGCGGCGGCGTCGCGTTCGCCGGTGCGGATGCGCAGCGCCTGCTCCAGATCCAATACGAAGACCTTGCCGTCGCCGATCTTGCCGGTGTTGGCGGTGCGCTGCAGGGCCTCGATGACCGGTTCCAGCACGTCGGTGGGAACGGCGATCTCCAGCTTGACCTTCGGCAGGAGCTTCACCTCGTACTCAGCGCCGCGATAGACCTCGGTCTTGCCCTTCTGGCGGCCGTAGCCGCGCACCTCGGTGACCGTCAGGCCCGACGCCCCCGCGTCGGTGACCGCTTCGAGCACCGCGTCGAGGCGGCTCGGCTTAATCACGGCGACGATCATCTTCATGGCGGTGTTCCCGGGGAGCGAACGGTTGTGGTGATTCCAAGCTAGGCGTCCAATCGCTTCGCTCCAAGTAAGATCAGACGTCCTTGCGGCCAGGCGCCTGTGGAACGGGCGCCGGATGAGCCGGAATCGGACGTTCGCCGCCGCGCCGCGCCGGCGTCGGTCCCGCGGGGCTGGGCAGGAGGACGCCGGGCGCGAACACCCTGGCGCGGGCGCGGTGGCCGCGCGGCTTGACCGCGAAGGTCTGCTTGATCGCCTCCATCAGGATCAGGCCGGCGAAGCGCGGCCACAGGCGCGCGCCGACCTGTTCGAATCCTTCCGACCAACCCGCCATGGCGCCGAACGGCGGGACATAGAGCGCCCGGGTCCACCCCGCCGGCTCCAGCTCGGCCTCGCGGATCAGGCGTTCCAGCTGGCTTCGGCTATAGGGACGGCCGTGGCCGAACGGCGTGGTCTCCGCCCCCGCCCACGCGCCGTCGCGGGACGCCACGGCGACGATCAGCCGGCCAGTCGGCGCCATCACCCGGCCGATCTCGGCCAACAGGGCGGCCGGATCGTCGGCTTCCTCCAGGGCGTGAACCGCCAGCACGCGGTCGAACATGGCGTTGGGCAGCGGCAGCGCCGCTTCCTCGACGAGGCAAGCCTGGTTGCGCTCGCCCAGCGGCCAGACCTCGACGCCCTGCTGAGCGGGCATGGCGGCCACCACGCGCCGGGCGTTGAGGCGCGCGGCGTCCAGAAACGGCGTGGCGTAGCCCAGGCCCAGCACATCCAGGTCGCGGACATCGCCCCAGGCCTCGACGACCTTGCGCGTCAGCATGGTCCGCGCGGCGCGTCCCAGAGGCGCGGCATAGAAGGCCCGCAGGTCGAGCACGTCGCGACGCATTGAGTCTCCCGTCTATAGGCCCCATCCTTGTAGGCGCGCCCGTTCCCCCGCACCAGAGCACCCCATGCCCGTGACCGTTCACCAGTTTCCCTGCCTGTCCGACAACTACGGCTTCCTGGTCCGCGACGCGGCGACCGGCCAGACGGCCTGTATCGACACGCCCGACGCCGCCGCGATCCTGGCGACGCTGAACAAGCTGGGCTGGACTCTGGACCTGATCCTCAACACCCACTGGCACCCGGACCACGCCGGCGGCAACGAAGCGGTCAAGGCGGCGACGGGCGCCACGATCGTCGGTCCCGCCGAGGTGACCCGCATCGCGCCGCTGGATCGCGTCGTGGTCGGCGGTGACGTGGTCATGCTGGGCGAGACCCGCTTCGACGTCCTGGGCGCCGGCGGCCACACCCTGGGCCATATCGCCTATCACGACGCGGCCGACGCCATCGCCTTCGTCGGCGACACATTGTTCGCCCTGGGCTGCGGCCGGCTGTTCGAGGGAACGCCGGAGCAGATGTGGGACTCGCTGAGCCGCCTGACCGACCTGCCCGACGAGACCACCGTCTATTGCGCTCACGAATACACCGCCTCGAACGCGCGCTTCGCCCTGTCGGTCGACGACTCACCGGCGCTGAAGACCCGCGCCGAGGCGATCTTCGCCGCGCGCGAACGCGGCGAGGCGACCGTGCCGACCTCGATCGCCGCCGAAAAGGCGACCAACCCGTTCCTGCGCGCCCCGCTGCTGCGGCCGGACGCGCGGACGCCGGCCCAGGCCTTCGGCGAGATCCGGGCCGCCAAGGACAGCTTCAAGGGATGAACGCGCGCGTGACCGACAAGGGACTTTCGGGCGACCTGGGCGCCAAGGAAATCATCCGGCTGCTGGACATGCGGCCTCACCCCGAGGGCGGCTGGTACGCGCGGACCTTCGAGGACGCGCCAGGCCCGGACGGCCGCGCTTACTCGACGTGCATCTATTACCTGCTGGAAGCCGAGCAGATGTCGGCTTGGCACCGCGTCGACGCGGTCGAGACCTGGCACTGGTACGCCGGCGCCCCGATCTCGCTGACCCTGTCGCCGCCCGACGGCAAGGGCGCGACCGCCCATGTGCTGGGTCCGGACCTGCGCGCCGGTTGCCGGCCGCAGGTCGTGGTCCCCAACGGCTGGTGGCAGACCGCCGTCAGCCTGGGCGCCTGGACCCTCGTCGGCTGCACGGTCGCCCCCGGGTTCCGGTTCGAGGGCTTCGAGCTGGCCCCGCCCGACTGGCGTCCTTCCAAGGCCTGATCCGGAGCGCGCGAGGGGTGCGGCGGAGTGTCGCGGGCGCCCGACATGGGTACCCATAGTGGGCAATTCGGTCGCATGGCGTCGTTATGTGAGCCGTGCAATCCTTTTCCGGCCGCTATCCCGCGTGACCAGGGGAACCGAGTTATCCATGTCCGATGAGTACGCCAATGCGCGCGCGGCCACCCGCTACGCGACGGATTACATCCTGCGCTGGGTCGAGATCGCTAACGAAGTCCACGGGTCCGACCTGCTGTACGCCTTGGTTTTCACCACGCTTTGGGCCGGCAACTGCTCGCATATCCGGGGCGGCGTCTATTCGGATGTCGATGACGTCCCCCCCGACCACGAACGTCGCCCCCTGACCGTGCGCCAAGTCGCGGACTCGCTGGGCCTGCCCTACGAGACCGTGCGGCGCCGATTCGTCGAGATGCTGGAAAAGGGCATGGCCCAGCGCGTGGGCCGCGAGGGCTTCATCGTCCCGCAGTCGGCGCTGTCCCGGCCTGAAATGGTGCAGGGTCTCAAGCGCTCGCACCAGAGCCTGACGCGCTTCCTGAAGGAACTGAAGTCGATCGGAATCGAAGCGGCTTAGGATAAACGGTCTAGACGCTCGATCCGCGGACGATCAGCTCGACCGGGGCCATCACCGACGGCGCGTCTTCGCCCGCCATGCGGCGGAACAGAAGATCGACCATGGTCTGGGCGCCATGCTCCAGGTCCTGGCGGATGGTGGTCAGCGGCGGCGACCCGTAACGCGCCAGCATGATATCGTCGAAGCCGACGACGGCCACATCGCCGGGCGCGCTTCGTCCCGCCTCGCGAAGAGCTTCCAGCGCGGCCAGGGCGATGACGTCCGAGAAGGCGAAGACCGCGTCGAACGAAGGGCCCGAGGCGATGAACCTGGCCACATCGTCCCGCGCCTTTTCCAGGCTGTGGGAGACCGGCGCGACCAGGGCCGGGTCGAACGTCAGACCGGCCTCCGCCAGTCCCCGACGGTAGCTTTCGAACCGCAGCGCGGCCTCCGGCGCTTCGGTCGCGCCGAAAAAGGCGATGCGCTCGCGCCCCAAGCCCGCCAGATGGGCCACGGCCAGCCGTCCGCCCTCCAGATGATCGCCGCCCACCGCGCAGTAGCGCTGGCCGGGGAGCTGGGCGCCCCAAACGACCATCGGCCTGTAGGTGTCGGCGACGGCGTTCAGCGCCGCGTGCTCGACGCTCTGGCCGATCAGGATCAGGCCGTCCGCGCGCTGCGACTGGATGATCCGCTCCAGCCAGCCCGGCTCGGTCGCGATCACCTTGTGAACCAGGACGGCGTAGCCGCGCCGGGCTATCTCGTCGACGAGCCGACCGACCATTTCCAGGAGGAACGGGTCTGATATGAGCTGGCCGGTCTGGCGCGGCAGGGGAATGACGACCCCGATGATGTCGGTCTTGCGCAGGCGAAGGCTGCGGGCCGACTGGTTGACCACATAGCCATGGGTCCGCGCGATCTCGACGATCTGATCACGGAGCGTCTTGGGGATCAGGGGATTGCCCGCCAGAGCGCGCGACACCGTCGAGATCGAGACGCCCGCCATGCGCGCGATGTCGGCCATCTTCAGCCGTCCGCGTTCAGGAGCCTTGGCCGGGTCGGATTGATCCATGATCTGACAATAGAACCTTGGAGGCGCGCGAAAGGGCGCGCTGGCGTCGCACTGGGCGGCGCAACGGCGCCGTCGGCTAACACTGCTATTCGGGCCGGGTAAATGGCGGCTAAGACTTTATGGTTACGCTTTCCGGACGCTTCGCCGCCTCGGATATCAGCGATTCATCACCTTGAGGATGCGCTTGGACGATGGCCGTCCGGCCAAGCCCTCGCCCGGGGCGTAGGTGACGATCAGCTCGCCGTCCTTGACCTGGGCGCCGGGCTTGTGGCCCTCGGCCAGCAGCACGCGCATGATCTTGGCCAGGACCGAACGGTCCTTGCGGGCCGCGCGTTCGAAGGCCTCGGCCGTCAGGGTGGCGGAGTCGGCGATCAGCACCGAGGTCTCGGGACGCGCGTCCTGCAGCGTGGCGAACTCGATCTGGCGCTGAGCCACGCGGCTGGCGCGATTGGCGGCCAGGGCCAGACGCTGGAACAGGGCCGCCACCGAAAGCACGGCCGGCGGCTGGATCGACGAGGCCCGGCCCGACAGCGCCGCCGCCGCGCCCATCGGCGCGTCGTCCGTGAACAGAATCACGCCGCCAAGCTTGGTGACCCGCAGAACGGGCTCACCGAGGTCGTTGCGATAGATGACGTCGCCGCGCGAGGCCGGCTGGGGCGACAGCACCCAGACCTCGTTGCTGTTGTCGAACTTCATCAACGGCTGAGGCGAGGCCTGATCGAAGATGAAGCCGCCGCCACTGTCGGAGACGTAACGCGCCACCGGCGGCGCGGCGCTCATGCGGTGGGTGTCCGGCGGACCGTGGCGTCCCAGCAGGGCGTCGCGCAACCCGTGGGGCCCCTGCTGGGCGAAAGCGGTCCCCGCCAAGGCCAGCGAGGCGACGATCGCCAGGACGCAGCGCGTCCCCAGGTCGTTCAGCTCCACCTTACGAAATATCATGTGATCGTACTGCCCGCCGACTAGGGCGAATCTTGGACGTCAAAACGTCCGTTCTCCAAAGCCGCGCGCATGAGGCCAAAAGGTCGCACTGGCCGTCAAGCGCGGGCTTCGGAGGGCCGAGGCCGGCGAGCCTCAGGCCATGTACTGGCCGCCGTTCAGGGTCAGCGTGGCGCCGGTGACGAAGCCGGCCCGCTCGCCCGCGAGGAACGACACCATGTCGGCGATCTCCTCGCCCCGGCCCAGACGACCGACGGGGATGCCGGCGATGATGCCGGCCAGGACGTTTTCCGGCACGGCCGCCACCATCTCGGTGTCGATATAGCCGGGACAGATGACATTGACCGTCACGCCCTTCTTGGCGTTCTCCAGGGCCAGGGCCTTGGTGAAGCCGATCAGGCCGGCCTTGGCGGCCGAATAGTTGGTCTGGCCCATCTGGCCCTTCTGGCCGTTGATCGAGCTGATATTGACGATGCGGCCCCAGCCGCGCTCGCGCATCCCCTCGATCACCGGGCGGGTCATGTTGAAGGCCGAGTCCATGTTGACCCGGATGACCTCGGACCACTGCTCGTAGGTCATCTTGTGCAACATGCCGTCGCGGGTGATGCCGGCGTTGTTGACCAGGATCTCGATGGGACCGAGCTCGGCCTCGACCTTCTTCACCGCCGCCTGGCAGTCCTCGAAGTGGCCGACATTGCCCTTCACGACCATCACGCCCAGCTCCTTGGCGCAGGCCTCGGCGGCGGCTTCGTTCCCGGAATAGCCCGCCGCCACCTTGTGGCCGTCGGCGATCAGCCGTTCGCAGATCGCCCGACCGATGCCGCGGGTGCCGCCGGTCACGAACGCAACTCTCGTCATACCTGTCTCCCGGTTATTCTTATGGTTGCGCCGGCCCGCGCGATCCTTGTTCGGAAGGACCGCGCGACCCCGGCAAAGGTCGCGCGGATCGCGTTCAGATGGCTTCGACGCACATGGCGACGCCCATGCCGCCGCCGACGCACAGCGTGGCCAGGCCCTTCTTGCCGCCGGACCGCTTCAGCTCGTGCAGCAGGGTGGTCAGGATCCGCGCGCCCGAAGCGCCGATCGGGTGGCCGATGGCGATCGCGCCGCCATTGACATTGACCTTGGCGGGGTCGAGGCCCAGCTCGCGGACCACGCACAGCGACTGGGCGGCGAAGGCCTCGTTGCTCTCGACGAGGTCGAGGTCCGAGATCGACCAGCCCGCCTTTTCCAAAGCCTTGCGCGAGGCCGGGATCGGGCCCGTGCCCATGATCTCGGGCTCGACGCCGGCATTGGCCCACGAGGCGATCCTGGCCAGGGGCTTCAGACCGCGCTTGGCGGCTTCCTCGGCGCTCATCAGCACGAGGGCCGCCGCGCCGTCGTTCAGGCCCGAGGCGTTCGCGGCGGTGACCGAGCCGTCCTTGGTGAAGGCCGGCTTCAAGCCCTGGATGCCTTCCAGGGTCACGCCGTGGCGAATGAACTCGTCCTTGTCGACGACGGTGTCGCCCTTGCGGCCCTTGATGGTGACGGGGACGATCTCGTCATCGAACTTGCCGCCCTTTTGCGCCGCCTCGGCCTTGTTCTGGCTGGCGACGGCGAACCTGTCCTGATCCTCGCGGGTGATCTGCCAGCGCGCGGCGATGTTCTCCGCCGTCTGGCCCATGTGATAGCCGTGGAAGGCGTCCCACAGGCCGTCCTTGATCATGGTGTCGACGAAGGCCAGGTCGCCCATCTTCTGGCCGCCGCGCAGGTTCTGGGCGTGCGGGGCCTGGCTCATGCTCTCCTGGCCGCCGGCGACGACCACCTTGGCCGAGCCGTCGGCGATCTGCTGCGCGGCCAGGGCGACGGCGCGCAGGCCCGAGCCGCAGAGCTGGTTCAGGCTCCAGGCCGGGCTCTCGACCGGAATGCCGGCCTTCACCGAGGCCTGGCGCGCGGGTCCCTGGCCGGCGCCGGCCTGAAGCACCTGGCCCAGGATCACTTCGTCCACGTCGGCGGGCTGGAGGCCCGCTCGAGCAACGGCGGCCTCGATGGCGACCTTGCCCAGCTCGGCGGCGGGCAGGCTGGACAGCGCCCCGTTGAAGGAACCGACCGGCGTGCGGGCGGCGGAGACGATGACGATGTCGCTCATGAGTAGCTCCCGTGACATTCTCGACGTGACGCCCTAGCGGCCGCGGCGCCCGTTTCTTTCGTAACGCGGCGCAGCGTGGCACATCCGGACCTGATCCGTCATCCGCACATTTTCACGGCTTGATGACGTCTCCAAGTCATCTGACCACTGGCGCGGCGCCTTTGCATTGGCGATAGTGCGACGCGAAAAGCGGACGAGAACGCTTCAGGGAACGAAATGTCCGAGAACCCGGAAAAAGGCGAAGCGACCACCGGCGCCGACAAGGCGAACGGTCAGCGCGTGATCATCAAGAAGTACGCCAACCGCCGTCTCTACAACACGGCGTCGTCGTCCTACGTCACCCTCGAACACCTGTCCGACATGGTGAAGGAGGGCGTCGACTTCGTGGTCTATGACGCCAAGACCAACGACGACATCACCCGTTCGGTCCTGACCCAGATCATCTTCGAGGAAGAAAATCGCGGCGAAGGCCAGAACCTGCTGCCGATCCAGTTCCTCCGTCAGCTGATCGGCTTCTACGGCAACTCGATGCAGGCCTTCCTGCCGTCCTATCTGGAAATGTCGCTGGAAAGCTTCGCCAAGCAGCAGGAACGCCTGCGCGGCCAGCTGTCGAACCTGGCGCCGGGCAAGATGCCGGGCATGGGCGTCTACGAGGAGCAGATCCGCCAGAACATGGCGCTGTTCGATCGGGCGATGAAGATGTTCTCGCCATTCGCCTATGTTCGCCCGGAGGACGCCGCCGCGCCCGCCGAACCGCCGCCCGCGCCCCCGGCGGCGTCGACGTCCAGCGACGACTCCCTGGCCGACCTGAAGCGTCAGATGGAGGCGATGCAGGAGCAACTCGCCAAGCTGGCCAACAAGTCTTAACCAAGACGATCCAGCGGTTCTTAACCGTCCTGGCCCTAGCGTTGGGGACATGAACGGCCCGATCGATCCCATTCGACGCTCTGGTCCCGCGCGCCGCGCTCTGCCGGCGCCGCGCGATGGCGATCGTCGGGAGAGTCAGGAAGAGGTCGTGTTCGTCGTCGAGGACGAGACGCCCTCGCCGCCGCCCGAGCCGCCGCGCCGCGGAAGCTTCGCCGCCTTCGCCGCCCACTTGATGGGCCAGCGCGGTCAAAAGCGCGGCCTGCGGGGTGGGCAGGAAGTGCTGGACGCGGCCAGATCGACCTATCTCGGGACGGAATATTCCGGCGAAAGCGACCGGCGTCCCAAGGCGGGCCTGCTGAAGAAGACCAACATCTAGCCCTTCGCGCGCCGCGAAGCCTCGACGATCGCCAGGCCGGGCGGGCCGCGCGGCGGCCTTGGCGACCGCGACGACGAAAGTTTGGCGGGAACCGGCGGGTTGGCGCCGGTCTTGCTTAACCGTTGGTGAATTGATCGCCCACGGGTCCTTCCATGCTGTCCGTCGCCATCCGCATCTTCGACGTCGCCGTCGTGGCCCTGATCTTCACGGTCCTGACCTGAGGACTCCAGCCCGGGTTAGGCGCTTTCGAGCAGCATCATCGTGCCCTGTCCGCCGTCGGCGCAGATGCTGACGATGGCGCGTTCGCCCTTCGGACGCGCGGCCAGCTCCTTCACCGCCTGGCTGAGGATCCGCGCGCCGGTGGCCCCGAACGGGTGACCCAGCGCCAGGCTGCCGCCGTTGGGATTTACGCGATCGCGCGGGAACGCGCCTAGCGGCGTCGTCACCCCGGCCTTGTCGCTCAGGAACTTGGCGCTCTCCCAGGCGGCGATATGCGACAGCACCTGGGCGGCGAAGGCTTCGTGGATCTCCCACAGCCCGACATCGGCATAGGTCATGCCGTTGCGCGCCAGCAGGCGCGGCACGCCGTAGGCCGGAGCCATCAGCAGGCCCTCATGGCGCAGGTCGATCGAGGTGACCTCGTGGTCGACGATCCTGACCTTGGGCGTCTCGCCGGGCAGGCGGGCCATGCCGGCTTCCGATCCCACCCAGATCGCCGCCGCCCCGTCGGTCAGGGGCGAGGAATTGCCCGCCGTCAGCGTGCCCTTGCCGCTGGTCCGGTCGAAGGCGGGCGCCAGCTTGGCCAGCTTTTCCAGCGTCGAATCCTTGCGCGGGATAGTGTCGCGCCGCGTGTCGCCGACCGGGATGACCAGGTCGTCGAAGAAGCCCTGCTCCCAGCCCTTCACCGCGCCCTGATGGCTGGCCAGGGCCAGGGCGTCCTGGTCGGCGCGGCTCAAGCCCCATTCCTTGGCGGTGATCTCGGTGTGCTCGCCCATCGACAAGCCGGTGACCCGATTGGCCACCTTGGGGATGAAGAGCTTGACGTCCTTGAGGTTCAGCGCGCCGAGGGCGGCGAGGCGCTGCTGGCCGGTCTTGGCGCCCTGGAACTTGCGGATCCAGTCCGAGAGCGCGACCGACAGGCCGATCTGCACCCGGCTCATGCTTTCGACGCCGCCGACCAGGGCCAGGTCGCGTCCGCGCCCGTCGACCATGCCCGCCGCCTCGATCGCGCCCATCATGCTGGTCGAGCAGGCCATGATCGTCGAGAAGGCCGGAATGGTCGGGTCGGCGCCGGCGTCCAGCAGCACCTCGCGCGCCAGATTGCTCCAGGTCAGGTTGGGGATCACCGTGCCCCAGACGGCGAAATCGGGCCGGGCGCCGCCGCCCGGACCTTGCGGCGCCAGCATCGCCTTGACGACCGGGACGGACAGCTGGATCGTGTCGAGGGACGCCAGCGGCCCGTCGACCTTGGCGAATGGCGTGCGCAGACCGGCGGCGAGCCAGACCTTGGCGGAAGAAGCGGCGGGCATGGGGAATCTCCGAGAATCGGGGCGGCCTTCGACCCTATATGGGAGCGACGCGACGCCTTTGCTTCTTGTCGAATATCGCCCTCGCGCGCGGCGTGATGGCCTTCGCCATTTGCGCGCGGGCGCGCGGCGGCTTAATCGGCAGGCATGAGCACCGAACTTTCCCTCGACGACAAGAAGGCCGCGGCTCGCGCCTGGTTCGAAAGCCTGCGCGACCAGATCTGCGCCGAATTCGAACGGCTCGAGGACGCGGCGCCGGCCGACCTCTATCCCGGCGCGCCCGGCCGCTTCGAGAAGAAGCCCTGGGAGCGCCCGGCGGGCGGCGGCGGCGTCATGGGCATGATGCATGGCCGCCTGTTCGAAAAGGTCGGAGTCCATGTCTCGACGGTGTTCGGGACCTTCACGCCGGAGATGGCCAAGTCCATGCCGGGCGCGGCGGACGATCCCCGGTTCTTCGCCACCGGCATCAGCCTGATCGCGCACATGACCAATCCGCGCGTGCCGGCCGTGCACATGAACACCCGCTTCATCGCCACGACCCAGAGCTGGTTTGGCGGCGGCGGCGACCTGACGCCCTTGCTGGGCTATCAGCGCAGCCAGGACTTCCCCGACGCCATCGACTTCCACGCCGCCTACCGCAAGGCCTGCGACCGCCACGACCCGGCCTGGTATCCCAAGTACAAGGCCTGGTGCGACGAGTACTTCTTCCTGCCACACCGCAACGAGCCGCGCGGCATTGGCGGCATCTTCTACGACCACCACGACAGCGGCGACTGGGACCGCGACTTCGCCTTCACCCAGGACGTCGGCAAGGCGTTCCTGGAGGTCTATCCGGATCTGGTCCGCCGTCGGATGGGCGAGGCCTGGACGCCGGAAGAGCGCGATCAACAGCTGGTCCAGCGCGGCCGCTATGTCGAGTTCAACCTGCTCTATGATCGCGGCACCATGTTCGGCCTCAAGACCGGCGGCAACGTCGAGTCGATCCTCAGCTCGATGCCGCCGACGGTGAAGTGGCCGTAGGATAGGTCTTTTTCCTTTCGAACACGCGCTCGCCGCTTCACGCGGCCAGCCGCTGAAGGTCTATGGGGAGGCGACGGAGCGGCCGGGCGAACCCGGAGACCGTGAGTGGTTTTGTGTTTCGGCTCGCGAGTCCGCTCCGCCAGGCTGTTCTTGCCCGTGAGGATGGGAGGCGTGAGCGTATTTCAGCTCGGGTCCCCACTAGCCCCCGGACGGGCGCGGACCAAGTCGATCGGCTACATCCGTCTCGACCCCGACGATCCACGATAGGCGGCTTGTACGATCACCGCCCTGTCGCTCCGCGCTCGCCTGTCCACGGCCTCTTCCGAGATCCCGGATCTATCCAACGAACAGACCCCGGTCGAAACCGCTTCGAGACCACGCGGCCCCGCTCAACCTAGCCCCGCCGCCGTTTTGGGCCGGATCCAAACGCCCTCCCCCGCGACGGGGATGGCTAGGATTATGGAGCGGCGCTGAACGCCGAGGATTGGCGGGGGTGTAAAATCGACAAGGCGTTGATTTCGCTGGGTTCGAGATCGCGAATTCCGAGGACAGAGCGCCTTCAATCCCCATACCTCCGACTTCCCCGGCGAAGGCCGGGGTCCAGATCGAACCCACGAGCGATCGAAGCTCCGGGTCAGGCGCGCGATCGCGAACACCCCAAACGCTCCGGATGACTCTGGGCCCCGGCCTTCGCCGGGGAGGTCGGGTGTGGGGATGGCGGTGAAGAGCGGCCCACTCCGTTCACCCTCACCCTTCCACCGCCTACGCGGCGGGCCCCGCCCTCTCCCGACGGGAGAGGGATTGGGTAAGGCTGCCCCGCCTTCAGTCCCGCACCCCTTCCGCCCTCGAACAGACGATTGGGATGTCAACTTACAGTGCCGAAACCCGACGTTGCCTTTTGCGGCCTATACTCGTCATTTCAGGCGAGTAATGAGGATTGGCCTCGGCGATCTAGGCAAAAGTTAGAATGGCGCATCCCAAAGACGTTGTTTTCAATCCACCCTGGTCGCTTTCAGCCCCCTGTCCCTGCGGCTTTTCAAGCAGGCCCTACGGTCGATGCTGTCGCGTCAACTCCGCCGAGCCCTATGTAAGATTTCCCTCCTTGCAACCTCCTGGGCCGCAAACTGGCTATTCCAACCCGCGTTGCTTTGCACGATCCACCTGTGACTGTTCGGAAAAGATCAGCCGTGAGCACTACGTTTCCCGTGGCGTCTTGGACCTAATGCAAACGCTGTCCTTAAGCGGAGTCCGCTGGCATGCGCCGGGAGAAACCAGGACATACGGAGTTGAAGCACTTACGGCGAAGATCCTGTGTAAGCGCCACAACGAGGCGCTGGCACCACTGGACAGTCACGCCCAACGCTTCGCCAAAGCGTGGTTATCCGCGATTAATCACGTGTCTAGACCCTCGCGGTCAGAGCGGTCCGAATACCATTTAGTCAGTGGGGAAGCCTTCGAGCGATGGCTTTTAAAAGTATTTCTAGGATTATTGGCAGGAAATATCGCCTCTTTTGATCATACGCCAGACAATGCCAAAATTAATTTAGATATAGATCCTTTGGTGGCTGCGCTTTTTGGACAAGGACTCCAAGCACCCAAGGGGCTTTATTTCGTCCCACATGTCGGTGAGACGACCACAAACACAATATCGTTCGCACACCTTCGCATGGACGAACAAAGCAACCTCTACGGCTTGATGGCCAATTTTTATGGCTATCAATGGTTGCTGGTGACTGACGAGATGGGCGGCGAGTATCAAGTGAAGGCTATGGCAAGGCTGTTTCGGCTCCAACTGGCGGACCTGAAGGGCCCTCGGCGCACAGGCCAGATTTTCATGACATGGCCTGCCAAAGTCCGATCACAGATGAGTATCACGTTGAAACTCGGTGAGGCTGAGTCACTGCCCGATAAAGCCTCGCCTCTAGGTTAGTTAGAAAGGCACCCGCTAGCTTGCCGCTAACAGAGTCCGCCTCGCAAGCATCGCGGATAGTCCAACCCGCGCACCGCCTAAGCCTTCGGGCACTTCGCCCCGGTGTCGATCCAGGCCTGGATCAGTTCGCCGAACTGGGCCTGCGCGCCCGGCGCCGGCTTGCGGCCCTCGCCGGGGTTCCAGGCCCAGCCGACCAGATGGTCCTCGGCCATGTGGTGATGCAGCTCCGCCAGCGAGCGGCCGCCATTGGTGACCGGGTTCTTGATCTGGGCGCAGATCGCGCCCAGCGACTTGCCCTGCCAGGCCATCTCGGCCGGGGCCAGGCCCCATTTGGGATCGCCGGGAATGCTCTTGATGCTGTCGCCCCAGGTCGGGACGTTCTTCTGCTGATGGCAGGCGAAGCACGGCATCCCGTCGGGGCCGTGGCCGCTGTCGCCGGCGACCATCGGCGGATTGTGCGGATGCAGATCATCGCCCTGGGTCGGGGCGCGCTGGACCGGGTGGCAGTTCAGGCAGCGCGGGCTCTGGATCACCTTGCCCGCCTCGGTGAACAGGGCGACCGACCGGGCGGCCGGGTCCCTGATCGACTGGAAGCTGGCGACGGTCTTCAGCGTATCGGGCGAGGCCTCGGCGGGCGCGGACGGCGACGTCGCCACGCTGGCCATCACGGCGCCGGCCGCGGCCAAGCCGCCGGCCACGATCAGGACGGACACGATGCGCATCAGGAGTTCTCCGCTTTGGCCCAGGGCCAGAACGCGCCAGCTTAGCCTTGGGTTTCCTGGGCGAGAAACCGCGCGATCCAGGCCGCCATGCGCTCGCGATCGTTCGGCCCCGACAGGCTGGCGATCGCGGCGTCGGCCTGTTCGTCGGTGAAGCGAGACCCGCGCCGGGCCTCGATCAGCGCCTTGGCGTAGGCCGGCGAGAACTCCGGGTGGAACTGCATCGAGATCGCCTTGGCGTCGTCATAGGCCAGCACGCCGTAGGGCGTGAACGCGCTGCCGGCCAGCACCCGCGCGCCGGGCGGCAGCTCGACCACCTGGTCCTGGTGCGAGGCCGGAACGGCCACTTGGCGCGCCGCGTCCATCCACGGCGCCTGGGCGGCGACCTCATAGGCGTGCAGGCCCACGCCCCAGCCCTTGTCGGACTTGACGACCTTGCCGCCGAACGCCTCGGCCATGATCTGGTGGCCAAAGCACACCCCGACCAGCGGCGTCTCGCCCTTGGCCTGACGCAGGAAAGCCTTCAGCGGCGCGATCCACGGCAGAGGATCATAGACGCCGGCCGCCGAGCCGGTGACGATATAGGCGTCGTTCTCGGCGGGATCGGCCGGCAGCTCGCCCTTTTGCACGTCGTAGACGCGGTAGGCGTACCCCGTCCCCAGCAAGGCCTCGAACATCGAGGAATAGCTGCCATACGTGTCCAGCAGATCGCCCGGCGGTTCGCCGGTCTCGAGCAGGCCGATCCTCATCCTAGTACGCCATCCCTTGGGCCACCGCTTTCAGCCGCTCGATCGCGCTGAACTTGTCCTCGATGAAGTCCTGGTCGATCCACCAGATCTCGATCTCGCGCATCACCTCGCCGACCAGGGGCCCCTTGGGCACGCCGGCCTTCATGACCTCCTCGCCGGACAGCGGGAAGGCCGGCGGCGTCCAGGTCTCGGCCAGGGCCAGCAAGGCGCGCCACTGGGGCGCCGCGGACTCGCGGCCCGAACCGGCCCAGGCCAGCTTGACCCGGTCGCAGAAGGTCCGCGCGCCAAGGCCGTAGACGGCGCGGCGCGCCTCGCGCGGGCTCATCCACGAGACGACCCGAGGAGTCTTGCCGACCGCGTCGACCAGCCGGTCGCGGACATTGTTGGGCAGGCGCAGACGCTCGGCCAGTTGCTCGGCGACCTTGGGATCATCCGGGATCAGGGCGGCCAGACGCAGGTTCGGGTCGTTCTCGAACAGCTGCTCGGTCTCGATGGCGACCAGGGCCTCGAAACGCGCCAGCGACTTCACCGACGGCAGGATCGAGGCCAGCACGCTGGTGGCGGCCATCAGGCGGAAGGCCGGACGCGGATCGTCCGCGGCCAGCATCTTCATCAGCTCCTTCTGGGTGCGTTCGGCGGCGCGGCCCGAAACCATGCCCTTCAGCGCCTTGCAGGCCGCGAGGGCCTTCTGGTCGGCCTCCCCCCGGCCATACCAGGCCTGAAAGCGGAAGAAGCGCAGGATCCGCAGATAGTCCTCGCGGATGCGGGTCATGGGGTCGCCGACGAACACCACCCGGCCCTCGCGCGCGTCGTTGACGCCCTCGCCGGTCGGGTCGAAGACCCGGCCCTCGGCGTCGGCATAGAGCGCGTTGAAGCGGAAATCCCGGCGCTCGGCGTCCTGGGTCCAGTCCTGGGTGAAGGCCACCACCGCCCGGCGACCGTCGGTCGAGACGTCGCGCCGCAGGGTGGTGATCTCGTAGGGCCGGCCGCCCGACAAGGCGGTGATCGTGCCGTGGTCGACGCCGGTCGGGATCGCGCGCAGGCCGGCCTGCTCCAGCGCCTCGATGATCAGGTCGGGCGTCAGGGTGGTGGCGATGTCGATGTCGTCGATCGGCTTGCCCATCACCGCGTTGCGCACGCAGCCGCCGACAAAGCGGGCGCAGCCGGCATAGCCGCGCGCCTCCAGCGCGGCGATGACCGCCCGGGTCTCCGGCAGCGCCATCCATGGCTGCACGCCGATTGAAACAGTATTCAACGCCTGACTCCCACTCACGCGTCTTGGTCCCCCCAAGGGGCGCCATTGTTAGGCCAGAAGGCGGCTATTTCACCAGATGGCAAACACTCTATTCGGAGAGCGCTTGCCCGGCGTCGTCGTGGAGGGCCTCGTACAAGGACCGCAGCATTCCCGCCGTCGCGCCCCAGATGTAGCGGTCGTTCCATGGCATCGCATAGAAATGACGACGCCCGCCGGTCGGAGCCTCCCGCGATTGCCGCTGATGGTTGGCCGGGTCCATCAGAAAGTCGAACGGCGTCTCGAAGACGTCGGCCACTTCCTCGGGGCTGGGCGTGAAGGTCGCCTTCGGATCGATGAAGCCGACCACCGGCGTCACGTGAAAGCCCGTCACCGTCTGATAGCCGTGCAGCAGGCCGGCCAGGGCGACACGGGCCGGGTCCAGCCCCACCTCCTCCTGGGCCTCGCGCAGGGCCGTCTGCCAGGGCAGCTCCCCGGGGTCGCAGCGCCCGCCCGGAAAGGCGATCTGGCCGGTATGGCTGCGCAGGGTGTCGGCCCGGCGGGTGAGCAGCACGGTCATGCCGTCGTCATGCTCGACCAGGCCGACCAGCACCGCGGCGGGACGCAGGGCGTGCGGGTTGTCGACCTTCAGCCCCGGATTGAGGTCGTAGTCGGACTTCCTCGGATTGGCCAGGCTGGGGTCGTAGCGCTCGATCGGGTGCAGGCGGCTGGCGATCCAGGCGCGCCGCTCGCTCCCCTTCAGGTCCCCGAGGCTCATGCCGACGCGCCCCCCGGCGAAGCGATCGGGAAGAACGCCCCATTCGAGCTCACGCCCCAGACGTCGCCCCGTTGCGTGGCCATCTCGGCCAGCTCGTAGAAGACCGGGCGAGCGATCAGGGCCTCCAGGCCCCGCCGGACATGGACATAGGGGCGCGGCTCGCCCGTCGCGGCGTCGATCTCCACGCGGATTGCGTTGTCGGGTCCGGCCTCGACGGCGTCGCCGACATTGGTCTGGAACACCAGGGCCTCGCCGATCCGGTCGACGCGCGTGGCGATGAACGGCGCGTCCTCGACCGTGATCCTCATCTTCTCGACCGGCGTGACCAGATGATAGCCGTCGGGGTCGAGGCGCAGCACGGTCGAGAACAGGCGCACCAGGGCCTCGCGGCCGATGGGCGTTCCCTCATGGAACCAGACCCCGTCCTTGCGGATGCGGATGTCGATCTCGCCGCAGTGAGGCGGGTTCCACAGGTGGACCGGCGGCAGGCCGCGCGCGCTGGCGGCCTTGGCCGCCGAGGCGACGCCGTCCAGACCAGTCTTGGGGGATGCCTCGGTCATCGCTGACCAGTTAGGCCCTTAGGCCCTTCCCCTCAAGCCCGAGGATCGATCGCCACCAGGCCCGAGAGTTGCTGATCGCCGCCTTGCCGCAACGGCAACAGCAGCACGCGGCGCTGGTCCACCGGGCCGGGCATGACGATCCCGGCGGAATGGGTGTTGGCGAAGCCGACCCGGCCGAAATAAGGACCGTCGCCGACCAGCAGCACGGCCCGCCAGCCGGCGGCGCGAGCGGCCTCGACGGCGCTTTCCACCAGAGCCTGGCCCAGGCCCGCGCTCCGCTCGTCCGGATCGACGGCCAAGGGCCCCAGGAAGGCCACCGGCTCGCCGCCGACCGTCACGGGCCACATGCGGCAGCAGCCGACGGGCTGGCCGCCGCGCAAGGCCACGAACGAACAGTCGGCCAACAGGGTATTGCCCTCGCGCAGCCGCTCGGACGACTTGGCGAAGCGGCCGGGGCCGAACACCCGGTCGATCAGGCGGGTGACGGCGGCCTCCATCTCCGGGGTCTCGCGGACCAGCGGCGGATAGGCGGCCTCGGCGGAAGCGGTCTTTTGAACGGAAGAGGTCATCGGCCTTCGAAATGCGAAAGGGCGTCGGGGAGCTCCCGACGCGAAGGCGCGTGGGAGAGGCGTCAGATCGTGGCGCGTTCGCGCATCATTCGTCGCAGGCGTCGCATACCCGCATCCCTTCGGGACAATCGAGCATGGCCGGCGCCACGCCCGAGGGCTTCAAATATGCGGGCGCTGTAGGGCCTTGAGTTTCTCCGGTCAATAACGTTGCGGCGCGGCGGCTTGGCCCTATGTTCGGCGCGCCATGTCCGACCAAGCTTCTCCGGCCGAAGACGCCGCCCCCGACACGTCTAACCGCGCCCTGTTGCGGGAACGTGACTTCTTGCTTTTCTGGGTGGCGCGCTTCGTCTCCACCCTGGGGGTGCAGATCCAGTCGGTGGCCCTGGGCTGGCAGGTCTATGACATCGCCCGCCGCACCCACACGGTCGGCGAGTCGGCCTTCATGGTCAGCATGATCGGCCTGGCGCAGTTCCTGCCGTTGTTCCTGCTGACCCTGGCGGCCGGCGAGACCGCCGATCGGCGGACGCGCAAGCTGATCGTCGCCGTGACCCTGGGCCTGGACGCGATCAGCGCCGGCGTGCTGCTGGCCCTGGCCCTCTCGGGGTCTCATCAGCTGTGGCCGATCTTCGCCGTGTCGGTGGCGTTCGGGGCCAGCCGCGCCTTCCTGTCGCCGGCCAGCAGCGCCATGGGTCCGATGCTGGTGCCGCGCCCGTTGCTGCCGCGCGCCATCGCCTGGAACTCGCTGTCGTGGCAGGCCGGTTCGATCGCCGGCCCGGCGCTTGGCGGACTGTTGCTGATCCACTCGTCGGCGACGGCGTTCGGCGCCTCGTTCGCCCTTTATCTGGTCGCCGCCCTTCTGGCCCTGATGATCCGCAAGCCGACCAAGCCCGAGGCGCAGCCCGGCTCTCGCATGGCGCTGATCAAGGAGGGCCTGGCCTATGTCTGGAACAACAAGATCGTCTTCGGCTCGATATCGCTCGACCTGTTCGCCGTGATCCTGGGCGGGGCCACGGCCCTGCTGCCGGTGTTCGCCAAGGACGTGCTGCACATCGGCCCCGGCGGCTTTGGGCTGCTGCGCGCCGCCCCGGCGATCGGGGCGTGCGTGGTGGGCGTCTATCTAGCCAGCCAGCCGATCCGCCGCCACGCCGGCCGGATCATGTTCGGCGGCGTCGCCGTCTTCGGCCTCGCCACCGCCATCTTCGGCCTCTCCAAGCTGGAATGGCTGTCGGTCGGAGCCCTGGCGGTGCTGGGCGGCGCCGACATGCTCTCGGTTTATGTCCGCCAGACCCTGGTGCAGATCGTCACGCCGGACGCCATGCGCGGCCGGGTCGCCGCCGTCTCGGGCGTGTTCATCGGCGCCTCCAACGAACTGGGCGAGGTCGAGAGCGGCGCGGCGGCCTGGCTGCTGGGTCCGATCGGCGCGGCGGTGTTCGGCGGCGTCGGGGCCATGGCGGTCACCGCCCTGTGGGCCTTCCTGTTCCCCGAGCTGCGCAAGGCCGACCGGCTAGAATAGGCCGGCCAGCTTGCGGATGTTCTCGCCGGTCAGGCGTCGGATGATCCATTCGTCCATCGAGGCCGCGCCCAGGCTGTCGTAGAAGGCGATCGACGGCGCGTTCCAGTCCAGCACCGACCATTCCAGGCGGCCCAGGTCCTCATCCACGCAGCGCTTGGCCAGGGCCGACAGCAGGGCCTTGCCCGCCCCCGCGCCGCGCGCCGAGGGCCGGACGAACAGGTCCTCCAGATAGATCCCGTGGCGGCCGACGAAGGTCGAGTAGTTGTAGAACCACAGGGCGAATCCGACCGGCTGGCCGTCCAGCTCGGCGATATCGGCGAACACGCGAGCCTCGGGACCGAACAGCGCCGCGGCGGTGTCGGCCTCGGTGGCCCGCACCGTGTCGAGCAGCTTTTCATAGTCCGCCAGATCGAGGATGAACTGGTGGATCAGGGCGGCGTCGGCGGGCGTCGCGGAACGGACGGTGACGGTCATGGCGGTCTCTTCGGACTATCTGGACTTCGTTCTGGAGCAGCTGGCCCCGCTGGGCCACGTCGCCTCGCGCCGGATGTTCGGCGGAGTCGGGGTCTATGCGAATGGGCTGTTCTTCGCGCTGATCGCCGACGACGTGCTCTATTTCAAGGGCGACGACGCCTTGAAGGTCGCGTTCGAGGCGGCCGGCTCCCAAGCCTTCGCGCCGTTCGGCCACGACAAGCCCATGGCCTACTGGACCGTCCCAGCCGAGGCGCTGGACGACCAGGAAAGCCTGCTGGACTGGGCCCGCCAGTCGCTGGAGGTCGCGGCCCGCGCGGCGGCGGGCAAGAAGAAGCGCTGAGGCGACACGGCGGCCGGCGCGGACCTATGCCCGTTCTGGCCCGCCGCGCGCGGCCTTGAACAGGTCCAAGCCCGCCGCGACGAAGCCGCCAGAGAAAGCCAGCTTGGGCAGATGCGAAGCCAGGCCCTCGACCTTGATAGCCATCGTCGCGAGCCCGAGCGCCAAGGCCAGAATCCACAGCCCGCCCGCCTTTCGGAACAGGGCCTTGGCGCGAAACAGGTCCGCGCTCCAGATCGCCATGCCGATCGACCAGACCGCGGTGGCGATCATGTAGGAGCCCTCGCCAAAGATCTTGGCCGAAGAGGTTCGCACCAGCATCACGCCGAGCACCGCGATGACGAAGCCGGCAAGCCCCAGCGGGCTGGTCGCCTTTTGGCTCGCCGACCAGACGCCCAGCATCGCCAGAAGAAGCAGCAGATCGATGGCGACATAGATCAGATGCGGCCACGGCTCGGCCAGGCGCGGATAGATCGCCGGGCCCAGCACGTCGATCACCGCGCCCGCGACGGCGGCGCGGCCCGCCAGGCGCAGGACAACGCGCCGGTCCATCAGGCCTTGGTCCCGACCAAGGCCTCCGACAGCGCCCACAGCCGGTCCGCCGCCTCGGGATCGAGAGCGTGCGGCATGACGCCGTTCCAGGGGTGGTCCTTGCTCCACGGAACCGCCTGGGCGCAGTCCTCGAGATAGAGCCCGCCAACGCCGTCCAGCTCGGCGCCCACGGCGGCCCAGACGCTGGTCGCCGCGCCCTGCTCGGTGGTCTTGAAGCCCTCGCGCGGCTTGTCGTTCTCGTCCAGCCAACCCATGGCGCGCTGCTCGTCGAGGGTCATGTGGCGCTGCAGCGGGGTCATGATGCCGCCGGGCATGACGGCGTTGGCGTTGACGCCGTGGTCCTTGAACCGCTTGTCGAAGCCGACCGCGAACAGGCTGTTGGCCGTCTTGGCCTGGCCGTAGGCTTCCCACTTGTCGTAGTCGCGATGCTGGTAGTTCGGGTCGTCGAAGTTCACGCCCGAGCGACGATGACCGATCGACGACAGCGAGACCAGCCGCGCGCGCTTGCCCGACGCCTTGGCCGCCGCGACCAGGTTGGGCGCCAGCAAGGTCGACAGCAGGAAATGGCCCAGATGGTTGGTGCCGAACTGCATTTCGAACCCGTCGACCGTGCGCATCAGCGGGCTGGCCATGACGCCGGCGTTGTTGATCAGCAGATCGATGGGCCGATCGCCCCAGACGTGGGCGAAGTGACGGATCGAGTCGAGGCTGGCCAGGTCGACCATGCCGAAGCTGGCGCGCTTGAGGCCGGCCTCCGCGTTGATCGCGTTGGCGACCTCTTCGCCCAGATCCGGCTTGCGGGCGGCGATGATCACCTCCGCGCCCGCCAGGGCCAGGGCCCGCGCCGTCTCGACGCCGATGCCGGTCGCCGCGCCGGTGACGATCGCCACCTTGCCCGAAAGGTCATGGCCCGCGACGACCTCGCGCGCCGTGGACTTCGCCCCGAAGGGCGAGGTGATCCGTTCCGCCATGTCGATCCTCCCAGATCGTTGGTTATTGGGGTGAGCTTAGCCGACTTTCGTGAAATCGGGCGGCCGGCGCTCCATGAAGGCCATGAAGGCCTCGCGGGCCTCGGCGGTCTTGAGGCGTTCGCCGAACAGCGCGCCCTCGGCGTCCATCAGCTCGGCGATCTTCTCGGCGTCGCGCATCAGGCGCTTGGTGATGGTCAGCGCGCCCAGCGGACGCTTGGCCAGCTGATCGGCGGCCGCGCGGGCGCGGGCCCGCAGGTCGCCCAGCTCGGCCGAACCATTGGCGAGGCCCCAGGCCACCGCCGTGGCGCCGTCGACCGCCTCGCCCAGGGCGAACATGGCGTAGGCGCGAGCGTGGCCCACGCGGGCCGGCAGCAGCCAGCTCGACGCGGCCTCCGGCACCAGGGCCAGGTTCACGAACGGCGTCGACAGCCTGGCGTCGGGCGACACATAGACGAGGTCGCAGTGCAGCAGCATCGTCGTGCCCACGCCCACGGCCTGGCCCTGAACGGCGGCGACCAGCGGTCGGGTGGCGTGGGCCAGGGCCTTCAGAAAGCGGCCGACATGCCGCTCGCCGGTGAAGGCGCCCGAGGCCTGGGCGGCGAAGTCCTGCAGGTCGTTGCCGGCCGTGAAGCTGTCGCCATCGGCCTGGAACACCACGACGCGGATCGCCGGGTCCTTCTCGGCCGCCTCCAGACTGTCGGCCAGCACGCCGTACATGGCGTTGGAGAGGGCGTTCTTCTTTTCCGGACGGGCCAGGGTGATGGTCATCACGCCCGCCTCGACCTCGACCTTCACATGATCGGTCACGTCTAGCACTCTCCCTTGGGGAACTTGGTCTGAAGACTGCCCAGCCAGCGGGCGACCACCCCGATCTCCTCGGGGGTGAAGCCCTCGGTCAGGTGGGCGTTGAGGCCGTCCAGGCCCGCCTTGGCGGCTTCGTGGGCGGCGCGGCCCTTGTCGGTGAGGCGCAGACGCATGGCCCGGCCGTCCTTCGGATCGGCGTGGCGCTCGACCAGTTCGGCCCGGGTCATGCGGTCGATCAGGCCGGTCATGGCCGAGGGCGCCAGGTCCAGGGCGTCGGCCGCCTCGCCGATCAAGGCCCCGTCACGCTCGCCCAGAAAGAACAGCACGCCCGACTGGGCGGCGGTCAGGCCGCCCTTGGCGGCCATCTTGGCCTCGATCCAGCGCTGCACGCGCCGGTGGCCGGCGTTGAGCAGGAAGATGAGACGCCGGTCGGGCTTCTGGGGATCAGGCTGAACGGACATGCGCCCAGCCTATATTTCACATGCGAAATGTCAAACGTGCGTTTCTAGTCCTCGCTAGAAATCGTCCCCGCGATCGGCGCGTACCAGGCCACCCCGTCGGCGTCGATGTCGCGCCGGACCCGGCCTCGGCCGATCAGGCAGTTGAGATGCGCCAGCGCCTCGCCCGTCGCCATGCCCAGAAGATCGGGGCCGATCGGCCGGGCGAACAGCGCGCCGAAGGTGTCGACCACGCGCTTGGGCTCGGCCAGCTTCTTCTCCAGCCGCGCCAGGCCGCGCTCGTGCCCCGAGATCAGGGCGTCGATGCGGGTGTGCAGCCCCTCGAACGGGTCGTTGTGAGCCGGCAGGACGATCACTTCGTCGGGCACGGTCGCCTTGACCTTGGCCAGCGAGCGCAGCCAGTCGCTCAACGGATCGGCGTCCGGCTCGGTCGGGAACACCGAGACGTTCGACGAGATGCGCGGCAGCACCTGGTCGCCCGAGATCAGCACGTTCAGCTCGGGGCACCACAGGCAGGCGTGGTCGGGCGAGTGTCCCTGGCCGGTCACCACCCGCCAGGTCTTGCCGCCGATCTCGAAATCCTCGCCGTCGCTGAGCCGCCGATAGCTGTCGGGCAGGGCGTAGATCGCCTTGCCGAAGCCGCCGAAGCGGGCCTTGTAGTTTTCGATGGCGTCCTCGTCCCAGCCGGCGGCGTGGAAGAACCGCACCCCGTCCTCGGGCGCCTCGCGCCCGGTGTCGGCGACCAACATGCGGCACTGGAAATATTCCAGCCGGGTCATCCACAGGCGGCAGTCGAACTTGCGGGTCATCCAGCCGGCCAGGCCGATATGATCGGGGTGTAGATGAGTGACGATCACGCGGGTGATCGGCTTGCCGCCCAGGGCGTCGGCGAAGGCCGCGCGCCAGGCCTGGCTGGTCTCGCGGGTCTGAAGGCCGGTGTCCACCACCGCCCAGCCCTCGCCGTCGGCGATGGCCCAGACATTGATGAATTGCAGCGAGCCGCCCAGCGGCATCCTCAACCAAAGGACGCCCGGGGCGACCTCGACGGCCTGGCCAGAGCCCTGCTCCGGCGCTGTCTCGAACGGATAGACCAGCCGTCCCTTGGGCGGCTCCCGGCCGCCGTCATCCTCGAACCCGTCGCGCATTCCGTCCCTTCTTCCGCCGCTCAACCGGCGCTTGTCGTTGATCCGACCCATTTTTCGCGTCCGGACCCAGCCATCAACGCGCCTATGTCGGACGGTATCTTGACCCCCGATGCAAGCACGCGCTTATGTCCGCGCGAGGAATCCACCCAGGAGATGTTTCCCATGAGGCCTTTCGCGATCGGCCTGTCGGCCGCCCTCGCGGTCGCCATTCTCATTCCGGCCGCCGTCATTTCGGCGCCGAAGGAAGAGAAGGGCAAGCCCGCCATCGACGCCAAGGCGCGCGAGCAGGGCATGAAGGAAGCCCCGGCCGTCATTCAGGCCAGCGGCGCCGGCTGCACGGTTTCGGACGCCCGCTATATCGGCGCGGACGCCAAGTCCGGTTCGAAGTACTACGAAGTCGCCTGTAGCGAAGGCATGGGCTTCGCCGCCATCGCCAAGAAGGACGCCGCGCCGCAGCTCTATAGCTGCCTGGAATCGAGCGCGCCGCAGGCCGACGGCAAGCAAGGCGGCCTGGCCTGTATCCTGCCCGGCAACGCCAACCCCGGCGCGGCCCTGGCCCCCTACGTCAAGAAGGCCGGCGTGACCTGCGACGTGGAAAACGCCCGCGCCATCGGCTCGTCGACCAAGAACTCGTATTTCGAAGTCGCCTGTAAGGGCGGCGCCGGCTACGTGGTCCAGACCGCCGCCCCGATGAACCTGGCCGGCGAGGTCGTGGTCAACAGCTGCCTGCTGTATGAGGAAGGCGGCAACATCAGCTGCAAGCTGACCAACCGTCAGACCCAGCTGCAGGTCGTCGACACGCTGAACGCCGGCGCGGGCACGAACTGCGCCATCAAGGACAAGCGCTACGTCCTCAGCACCAAGACCGACAACTACTTCGAAGTCGCCTGCCAGGACGGCAAGGGCTACATGTACCAGCAGACCTCGGCCACCGGCGCCTTCGCCCGCGCCATCCCGTGCGCCCAGGCCGGCTTCGTCGGCGGCGGCTGCACCATGACCGACGCCGTGGCGGCCCAGACCGAAGCGGCCGGCCTCTACACCAAGCTGGCCACCAAGGCCGGCTTCCCCTGCGACGTCGAAAAGTACGGCATGCTGCCCAGCAACGACCCCAAGAAGGAAGTCGTCGAGCTGAAGTGCAAGGGCAGCGACGTCGGCGGCATCGCGATCTTCACCGCCACCGGCGGCACCGTCTATGACTGCCTGACCGCCGAGTTCAACGGCTACCGCTGCACCTTCACCAAGAAGGAAACCCAGTACGCCCGCCTGACCAACGACCTGAAGGGCTTCAACAAGGCCTCGTGCCAGGTCTCGGACGTCCGCGTCATGGGCTCGAACGACAGCGAGGGCTTCGTCGAGGTCGCCTGCTCGGACGGCCTGCCGGGCTGGGTCCTGGGCTACCCGGTCGGCGTGGCCAAGCCTGCCGCCAAGGAGTTCCTGTCCTGCGTGCAGGCCAAGGGCATCGGCGGCGGCTGCAAGCTGCCGACCAACAAGGTCAAGAGCTGATCCCAGCTTGAAAGCCTAGGAACGAGGCCCGCCGGAGCGATCCGGCGGGCTTTTTTCTTAGCCCATCGCCGCTTCGATCAGCCGAGGCCCCGACGCCGCCATCGCCCGGGCGAAAGCGTCGTCGAAGGCTTCGGCGGTCTCGGCCCGCTCGGCGTCCATTCCCATGCCCCGCGCCACCTGGACCCAGTCGATGCGCGGATCGCCCAGGTCCAGCAGCTTCGAGGCCGCCGGCCCCGGATTGCCCGCGCCGGTGCGCCCCAGCTCGATGCCCAGGATGCGGTAGGCGTGGTTGGCGAAGACCACCACCGTCACGTCCAGCCGCTCGCGGACCAGCGTCCAGAGCCCTTGGACGGTGTACATCCCCGCCCCGTCGCCGGTCAGGGCCAGGACCTTGCGGTCCGGACAGGCCACGGCCGCGCCGATCGCCAGCGGGATGCCCTGGCCGATCGCGCCGCCGGTCAGGGAGAGCCAGTCGTGCGCCCGCGCCGACTTGGTCTGGGTGAAGATCGGCAGGCCCGCCGTCACCGCGTCGTCGGAGATCACCGTCTGGGCCGGCATGTGGCGGGCGATCGACGCGCCGATGGCCCAGGCGTCCAGCCGCCCGGCCGGGGCGTCGGGAACGGCATAGGCCTCGCCCGTCGCCATCGCCGGCGCGCCAACCGCGTCGGCCAGGGCGTCGAGCGCCGCCGCCGCGTCGACCTCGCGACCGCACAGGGTTTCGAGCGAGCAGCCTTCCGGAACGAGCACGCTGGGCCGGTCCGGATAGGCGAAGAAGGCCACCGGACGCTGGGTCGCGACCAGGACCATCAGGTCGACACCCTCCAGGTCCTTCAGGGCCTGCTCGCCGAAATAGGGCAGCTTATCGGGGCGGAAGCGCCCCTCGCCCCGCGCCTGGCGGGCCGTGAAGGTGTCGGTCAGCACGCGGACGCCGTGGGCGGCCAAGCGCCCGGCCGCCGCCAGAGCGACCTCGCCGCACGCGCCCGAGCCCAGCAGCAGCACCGGCTTCTTGGCCAAGCCCAGGGCCTTGGCGACGGCCTCGACGGCGGCCAGGTCGGGCGCGGCGAAGGCCGGCGGCGTCACCACGGGCCCCTTGACGGTCGCCGGGTTCCAGGCCGCGTCGGCGGGCAGGATCAGGCAGGCGTTGCCGCCGGGCGTTCCATGGCTGGCCGTGATCGCCTCGGCGGCCAGCGGTCCGACCGCGTCGGCGCTCTCGGCCGACTTGACCCACAGCGAATTGGGCGCGGCCAAGGCGGCGATGTCGCTGTTCAGCGGCGCGTCGAAGTCTCGGTGATAGGTGGCGTGGTCGCCGATGACGTTGACCACCGGCGTGAAGGCCCGGCGGGCGTTGTGCAGATTGGCCGCGCCATTGGCGTAGCCGGGGCCCAGGTGCAGCAGGGTGCAGGCCGGCTTGCCCGCCATGCGGCCATAGCCGTCGGCGGCGCCGGTCGCCACGCCCTCGAACAGGCAGAGAATCGACCGCATTCTAGGCTCGCGATCCAAGGCCGAGACGAACTGCATCTCGCTGGTGCCGGGATTGGCGAAGCAGGCGGTGACGCCGTTGTCGGCCAGGGTGGTGATCAGGGCGTCGGCGCCGTTCATGTGCTTCCTCTCCAGGCGGCGGGTCCGCCCTCGTATTCTAAAGGCTCGGATGACGGCGCCTGGCGCGCACCCGAAATCCTCGTCCCGAGCCTGTCGAAGGACGAGGGTTTCGTCATGGCGTCAGAACACCATGACGCCCTCATCCGGATTGTCCGCGAACAGGCGGGCCAGTTCGCCGGGCCGCCGATCGCGGGCCAGGGCCTGGTTGATATAGCCCTTGTCGGTC
This sequence comes from Caulobacter sp. SSI4214, assembly GCF_012184455.1. Lineage (NCBI taxonomy): Bacteria > Pseudomonadati > Pseudomonadota > Alphaproteobacteria > Caulobacterales > Caulobacteraceae > Caulobacter > Caulobacter sp. SSI4214. The sequence continues at coordinate 95,202 of NZ_SZWJ01000002.1, forward strand.
AGCTCGCCGCTGGCCGCGTCGGGCGCGCCGTCCAGGATCAGGGCGCGGGCGATCCGCCCGGTCCCGCCCTTGGCGGCGAGATTGAAGGCCCTCAGCCGCTCGGCGATCGCCTCGCGCGCCGGGCCGCCGAAGGCCGCGCAGGCCTTGGCGTCGAGGAACAGCATCAGACCGACGCCCTCCTGGCCCTCGCCGCAGACCACCGCGTCCGACACCAGGCCGCCGATCGCCGAGACCGCCGCGACCCGCAGCGCCCCGGCCGCGACGAAGGCGCCGCTGGCCAGCTTGAAGTTCTCCACCAGCCGCCCATCGAAGACGAGGCCCGCCGACGGGTCCTCGGGATCGGCCAGCCGCGCGGCGTCGCCGAGGCGATAGAAACCGTCCTCGTCGAAGGCCTGGGCGGTCGCCTCGGGCTGGTCGAGATAGCCGGGCGAGACCTGCGGTCCCTGGACGCGGATCTCGAACTTGCCGCCCTCTCCGGCCGGGACCAGCTTCACGGCGGTGCCGGGCGTCGGCAGGCCGACCATCCCCGAGCGCGCGTTCAGCCAGTGGATGTTGCAGGCCGTCGGCCCGGTTTCGGTCGCGCCATAGCCGGCGGCGAAGGTGATCCGCTCGCCCACCGTCTTAACCGCCACGGCCTGCACGCGGTCGAGGATCGACTGGGCCATCGACGCCCCGCCGTATTGCAGCACCCGCACCGTCTGGAAGAACTTGGCGGCCAGGGCCTCGTCGCGCTCCAGCTCGCCGATCAGCATGGCCCAGCCGGCCGGCACCATGTTGTGATAGGTGGTCGCCACCTCCCGCAGGTTCCGCACCGTTTCGTCGAAGCGGCCGGGCACCGGCTGGCCGGCGTCGATATACAGCGTCCCGCCCCGGTGCAGCACCATGTGCAGGATGGCGTTGGCGCCCAGGCTGTGGCTCCAGGGCGCGGAATTGACCAGCACCGGCGGATCGGGATCGGCGTAGCAGGCCTCGATCTGGGCCGCGTTCAGGGCGATGTTGGCGTGGGTGCAGAGCACGGCCTTGGGCTTGCCTGTCGAGCCGGAGGTCAGCAGCAGCTTGGCGATGTCGTCCGGCTGGGCCACGGGCGCGACGGGGGCGCTGGCCAGCAGATCGACGAAGGCGATGTCGCCAGGGCGGGGGCTCCGGCTGACGATCGTCGGCAGACCGGCCAGGAACGGCGCGGCCAGGGCGTCGCCGAACGCCTCGGCGTCGTCCGCATAGACGGCGGCGGGCTTAAGGCGATCGACAGCGTGCTGGAGACGCGTCAGGTCCGCGCCCCTCAGGCCGTACTGCGGCGAGACCGGCGCGATCGGCGCGCCCAGACCCATGGCGCCATAGCTGACCAGCGCATGGTCGACGCCGTTGCGAGCCAGGATCAGCAACGGCCGGCCTCGCGCTAGGCCCAGGCCCGCCAGCCCGCCAGCCAGGGCCGCGACCTGGCGCTGCGCCTCGCCGAACGTCACCGTCCGCCAGCCCGCCCCGTCACGCTCGGCCAGCCAGACCCTTTCCGGCGCCTCGGCGGCCCAGCGCGCCAACGGCGCGGTCGTGGTCTGGACCGCGTCCGAATAGGGCATCGGATTGCGCAGGATCAGCGCGTCGCCCCGGCGTTCGACCTGCAGCGCGCGGGGCGCGTAGCGGGCGTCGCGGAAGGGAGCGGTGTGGGGCGCGTTCATGACCTCTAGTTATGTCGCGGGTCATAAGGCTGTTCAATCGGGGCGCGACATCGCCGCTTCACGTGGCCAACCGCTGAAGGGGTATGGAAAAGGACGCGGAGCGCCTGGGCGACGCCCGGAGCGTTTGTAAGTACCGTTTCGACGAAGCCAGACACTGCGCGCGGTCGTTATCCGATGGCGGGTGGCTTTGAACACGGAGGATTCGAAGCCGTCGAACGGAGTCCAGCCCCGCGAGCGCCCGTAAGTTCCTCCCCCGCTTTCGCGGTAGAGCATCCTTACTCCCGCCGCAGGATCTTGTCGGTGAGCACCTTCCCCAGCATCCCGGCCCGGAAGGTCTTCTTCATCTCGACCGGGTCGTAGTCGTCGCTCTCGACCCATTCGCTGAAGCTCAGCCCCTTGGGCTCGCCCCGCTCCAGATACTGCTCGAACACGTAGTCCAGCACGCCGGTGTTGCCGTGCCTGATGTGCAGGTAGCGCGGCCCCAGTTGCTTCATCGCCTCGCGGATCGGCTGGCCGAGGCGATAGTGGGCGTAGAAGACGCTCATGATGCCGGCCCGGTCCGCGCCGGACTTGCAATGCATCAGGGCCGGATACTCGATCGTCTCGAACAGCGTCTTGGCGCCCCGCACGCGCTCGCGGATCGGGACCTCGCGCGAGGTGATGACGAAATCGACGAAGTTCAGGCCCAGGCGCTCGCAGGCGTCCTTTTCCAGCGCGTAGAAGCTGCCGTCGAACCCGCCGCGCAGGTTCACGACCGTCTTGATCCCCTGCTTCTTCCACCAGGCCAGCTGGAACGGCCAGGGCTGGTTGGCGCGGACCAGTTCGGGACTGATCCAGTGGGCGTTGGAAAAGCCCAGCCGCAGATAGGCGTGGTCGTTCCACAGATAGTGGAGATAGGCCTTGAACCGGCCCCAGGGCGTGGCGAGGTCGAACTTGGCCAAGAGGGCGCGATCCTTCGGAAATTCCGCGTCTAAGTAGGGGCAATGGCCCCGAAAGGCAAAACGCCGCGACGATCCGCCCTCATCCCGTCGCTTTTCCCAACGACTGCGTCCCGCGCGCGCTTGACAGTTCTCGCACGAAATCCGACCCCTCCCGCATGACCGCCCAGGATGATCCGCAGCCCTCGAACCGCGCCCTGATGGGCCGGGTGTGGCGCGAGTTCCTGGCCCCGCGCTGGAAGGGCCTGACGATCTCGATGATCAGCGCCGCGATCGTGGCGGCGCTCAGCGTGCGGCTGGCCACCATCGTCAAGTCGGCCATCGACCAGCTGATCACCCATCCCAAGCCAGGCGCGGTGATCTTCATCCCGCTGACCATCGCCGCCCTGGCTCTGGGTCGCGGGCTGTTCCAGGTGATCCAGTCCAACCTGATCAACCGGATCGGCAATGGCGTGGTCGGCGACATGCAGGTCAAGCTGTTCGGCCGCCTGATCCGCTCGGACCTGGCCCGCCTGCGCGGCGCCCACTCCGGCTCCTACGTGTCGTCGGTGCTCTACGACGCCGGCCTGATCCGCGAGGCGGCGACGACCGGCGTCGTCAACTATGTCCGCGAGTTCCTGACCGTGGTCGGAGCCCTGATCGCCATGTTCGGCCTCGACCCGCTGCTGGCCCTGGGCGTGCTGGTCATCGCCCCGATGGCTAGCCTGATCATGCGGGGCTTCTCGAGGAGGACGACCAAGGCCGCCAAGGGCGCGATGGGCGAGACCTCCAACCTGTCCACGGCGATCATGGAGAGCTTGGACGGGGTCAAGATCGTCAAGATGGAGAACCGCGAGGCCTACGAAGAGGCCCGCGTCGCCGCCGTGGTCGAGCGCCGCCAGCGCCACCTGATCAAGGGAAGCAACGCCCGCGCCATGGCCGCCCCGGCCACCGAGACCTTCACGACGCTGCTGGTGGCCCTGGTCTTCGTCTATGCCGGCTGGCGGGCGACGACCGGCACCCTGACGGTCGGCCCGCTGACCCTGCCCCCGATCACGGCCGGCGTTTTCTTCGCCTTCCTGACCAGCCTGCTGATGGCCGCCCAATCCCTGCGCCAGGTGGCCAATCTGCAGACCGTGTTCAGCGAAGGCCTGACCGCCGCGCGGCGTCTGTTCGCCGCCCTGGACGTCGCGCCGTCCATCGTCGATCCGGCCGACGCCAAGACCCTGCCGGACGGCGACAGCGCGATCGCCCTCGACCATGTCGGCTTCGCCTACGGCCCCGACGCGCCGGCCCTTACGGACGTGTCGATCGAGGCGCGCAAGGGCGAGACGGTCGCCCTGGTCGGCCCCTCGGGCGGCGGCAAAAGCTCGATCCTGAACCTGATCCCGCGCTTCTACGACGTCAGCCGCGGCGCGGTGACGATCGACGGCCATGACGTGCGTTCGGTGACTCTGGCGAGTTTGCGCGACCGCATCGCCCTGGTCACCCAGGAGCCGTTCCTGTTCGACGACAGCATCCGCGCCAACATCGCCTATGCCCGGCCCGGCGCCAGCCAGCTGGATATCGAAGCCGCCGCGCGCCAGGCCGCCGCCCACGACTTCATCCTGGCCCTGCCGGAGGGCTACGACACCCCCGTCGGCGAGGCCGGCGCGCGCCTGTCGGGCGGTCAGCGCCAGCGGATCGCCATCGCCCGCGCCTTCCTGAAGGACGCGCCGATCCTGCTGCTGGACGAGGCCACCAGCGCCCTCGACACCGAGAGCGAGGCCCAGGTGCAGGCCGCTCTCGAACGGCTGATGGCCGGTCGGACCACGATCCTGATCGCCCACCGCCTGTCGACCGTGAAGAACGCCGACCGCATCTACGTCATCGACAAGGGCCGGGTCGTCGAGACCGGGACTCATCCCGAACTGGTCCGCGCCGGGGGGCTCTATGCACGCCTGGCCAAGGCGCAGGATCTTGATCACGTCCCCGACGCGCCGATGCTGGAGGGCGACGCTTGAGGCCCCTGCGTTCGCCGTTCGTGATCTGGCTGCTGTCCTCGATCTTCGCCGGCTATTCCAAGCTCGTCTTCCGCACCCTGCGCATGACCGAGGAGGGCCGCGAGCAGGCCGAGGCCGTCTGGGCGCAAGGCCGCGAGACCGGCGTCGGCGCGATCCTGTGCTTCTGGCATTCGCGCATTCCGATGTCGCCGCTCAGCTGGCCGCAGGATCTTTCGCGCCGCCAGGACATGCGGGCCCTGATCTCGCGCTCGAACGACGGCGAGTTCATCGCCCGCACGGTCGAGAAGCTGGGCTTCCCGTCGATCCGGGGCTCCTCGGCCAAGAAGACCGACCTGGCCAAGAACAAGCACGGCGAGCAGGCCTTCCGTGACATGGTCAAGTGGGTCAAGGACGGCGGCGGCGTGGCCATCACGCCCGACGGCCCGCGCGGCCCGGCCGAGCACATGGAGAAGGGCACGCCGTCCCTGGCGCGCGTCACCGGGGCTCCGGTGATCTTCGTGGGCCTGGCCGCCAAGCCCTGCCTTCGCCTGGGCTCGTGGGACCGCACCGTGGTGCCCCTCCCCTTCGCCAAGGCGGCCATGGTCTGGGACGGTCCGACCGGCGCGGGGCGAGGCGATGATCCCGACCAACTGGTCGAAAACTGGGCCCAGCGCCTCTCCGCCGTCACCCGCCGGGCCGAGGCCCTTGTCGAACAATAGCGGGTCGAGATTGATCCCGCCCGCCCTTGGTGGGATGAGAGAGCCCATGCCGCACGATCACGCCGGACACCCGCCCAAATCCGAGGGGCACGACCACGACGAGCATGACCACGATCATGATCACCACGATCATGATCACGGGCATGACCATCGCCATGATCACGCGCATGGGCACGGCCACCATCATGGTCACGCCCATGGGCACGGACATCACCACCACGTCCCGAAGGACTTCGGCCGCGCCTTCGCCATCGGCACCGCGCTGAACCTGGGCTTCGTGATCGTCGAGGCCGGCGCGGGTCTCGTCACCCATTCGCTGGCCCTGCTGGCCGACGCCGGTCACAATCTGTCGGACGTGCTGGGCCTCCTGATGGCGTGGGGGGCGACCGTGCTGGCCAAGCGCGCGCCCAGCGCCCGCCGCACCTACGGCCTGCGCAAGGGCACGATCCTGGCCTCGCTGGCCAACGCCGCCCTACTGCTGATCGCCATCGGCGCCATCGCCTGGGAGGCCGTCCGCCGCTTCGCCACGCCCGAGCCGATCCAGACCGGCGAGGTGATGGTCGTCGCCGCCATCGGCATCGTGATCAACACCGCCACGGCCCTGATGTTCATGAAAGGCTCCGAGGAGGACCTGAACGTCCGGGGCGCCTTCCTGCACATGGCCGCCGACGCCGCCGTCTCGGCCGGCGTGGTGGTCGCCGCCCTGGTCATGGCCTATACGGGCTGGCTGTGGCTGGACCCGGCGGTCAGCATCGCGATCTCGGTGGTCATCGTGCTCGGCACCTGGGGCCTGCTGCGGGACTCGCTGGACATGGCCCTGGACGCGACGCCGCGCGGCATCGACACCCAGAAGGTCCGCGAATGGCTGACCGCGCGTCCCGGCGTCACCGAGGTGCACGACCTGCACATCTGGGCGATGAGCACCACCGAGACGGCGATGACCGCCCACGTGGTCCGTCCGCTGGACGCCGACCACGACCAGTTCCTCCACGACGCCTGCGCCGAGCTGGCCAGCAAGTTCAACATCGGCCACGTGACCATCCAGGTCGAGACCAGCCATGGCGCGCACGCTTGCCGACTGGCGCCGGCCGACGTGGTCTGACGGACCACGCGTGATCCGGCCGGGCGCTCTCAATCTGTATCGGGCCGCCACGGGCCTGGCCGAGCCGCTGGTTCCCGCCCTGCTGGCCAGCCGCGCCCGCAAGGGCAAGGAGGACCCGGCCCGCCTCGCCGAGCGCCTGGCCAAGGCCCCAACGCCCCGCCCCGACGGCGCCCTCGTCTGGCTGCATGGCGCCAGCGTCGGCGAGAGCCTGTCGATCCTGCCCCTGGTCGAGCGCCTGCGCGTCGAACGGCCCGAGGTCACGGCGCTGGTCACCTCGGGAACCACCACCTCGGCGGCCCTCCTGGCCCAGCGCCTGCCGCCGGGCGCGATCCACCAGTACCTGCCGGTCGACACGCCGGGCGCGGCGAGGCGCTTCATCGCCCACTGGACGCCCAGCCTGGGCGTCTTCGTCGAGAGCGAGCTGTGGCCCAACCTGCTTCTGGAGGCCAAGACCGCCGGAACGCGTCTGGCCCTGGTCTCGGCCAAGCTTTCCGACCGCAGCTTCGCGGGCTGGCTCAAGCGCCCGGCCGCCGCGCGCCAGTTGCTGACCGGCTTCGATCTGATCCTGGCCCAGGACGCCCGGGCCCGCGAGCGGTTCGAGACCCTGGGCGGCCGGGTCGCCGGCGAGGCCGATCTGAAGTTCGGCGCCGCGCCCCCGCCGGTCGACGAGGCCGCCTTGGCGACCGAGCGCGCCCGGTTTTCCCGGCCGCCGCTGCTGATCGCCAGCACCCATCCCGGCGAGGACGAGATCGCGCTGGACGCCATCGCCGCCCTGCCCGATCGCCCGCCGGTCGTCCTGGTCCCGCGCCATGTCGAGCGTGGTCCCGCGATCGCCGAGCTGGCCCGGGCGCGCGGCCTTTCGGCGGCCCTACGCGGCCAGGCGCCGGACGCGATCGCCGACATCCGTGTCGCCGACACCCTGGGCGAGATGGGCCTGTGGTTCAGGCTGGCGGCGACCTCGGTGATCGCCGGCAGCCTGGTCCCCGACATCGGCGGCCACAACCCGCTGGAGGCCGCCCGCCTGAACTGCCCGACGATCAGCGGACCGTTTGTCGAGAACTGGGCCTCGGCGTTCGCCGGGCTGGAAGCGGCGGACGGGGTCGTGATGACGACGCCGGCGGCCCTGAGGGACTCCCTGGCCGCCGATCTGGCCGCTCCGGACAGGGCCGGGGCCCGAGCCGCTCGCGCCCGCGCCTTTGTCGACGCCCGCGACGGCGAGGCCCGCGCCGGCCTGTCCCGCATCCTCGAGCTCGTCCCATGAAACTCGGCACGCCCCGTTGGTGGTATCGGCGAGACGGCGGCCCGGCGCCCCTGACCCGCGCGCTGCTGACGCCGCTGTCATGGCTGTGGGCCGACGCCACCCGGCGACGCATCGCCCGAACGACGCCGGCCATTATCGGCGCGCCGGTCATCTGCGTCGGCAATGTCACCATGGGCGGCGCGGGCAAGACGCCGATCGTTCGCGAACTGCTGTTGACCCTGACCCAGCGCGGGGTCGCCGCCCATGGCCTGTCGCGCGGCTATGGCGGCAAGCTGAAGGGACCGGTCCAGGTGGATGCCGCCCGCCACACCGCCGCCGATGTCGGGGACGAGCCGCTGATGCTGGCCCAGGACTTTCCGATGTGGGTCGCGGTCGACCGCGTCGCCGGCGCCAAGGCGGCCGCTGGCGCCGGGGCTCAGGTCATCGTCATGGACGACGGCCACCAGAACCCGAGCGTCCGCAAGGCCCTGTCGCTGGTCGTGGTGGACGGCGAGACGCGCGGCGGCGAGTGGCCGTTCGGCGACGGCCGTGTCTTCCCCGCCGGCCCGATGCGCGAACCGCTCGAGGTCGGACTGTCCCGCGCCGACGCGGTGATCGTGCTGCTGCCGATCGATGTCGAACAGCCCGACTTCGAGCTGCTGGTCCAGTTCGGCGACATGCCGGTCCTGGTGGCCCGGCTGGAGGCCGCCGCCCCCGTCCCACGCGGTCCGCAGGTCGGGTTCGCGGGCGTCGGCAAGCCGTGGAAGGTCGAAAAGGCTCTGACCGCGGCCGGCTGCCAGCTGGTCGATTTCGCCCCGTTCCCGGACCATGGCGACTATGACGCGGCGACGCTGCGGATGCTATCCGACCGCGCCAAGGTCTATAACGCGGGCCTGGTCACCACCGAGAAGGATTGGATGCGCCTCCCCCCGGAGTGGCGCGAGAAGGTCACGCCCTGGCCGGTGCGGGCCCGATTCGACGACCCCGCGGCGGTGGACGCGCTTCTGGCCAGGGTGGGCTTCTAGACGCTACAGCGTCTCCGGCGCGTAGGTCGCCAGCACCTCGGGATCCCAGTTGGCCACGATGCGGGGAAGGTTGACCTGGATCCAGTCGGCGAGGCCCCGGGTCCGCTCGGCGACTTCCAGGCCCAGCGGCGTCAAGCTGTACTCGACGTGGGGCGGCACGACGGCGAAGGCCTCGCGACGCACAAAGCCGTCGCCTTCCAGCAGCTTCAGCGTCTGGGCCAACATCCGCTCGCTCACCCCGCCGATGTGCTTCTTCAGCTGGGAAAACCGCAGCGTCCGCGTCTCCAGCGCCATCAGGACCAGCACGCCCCAGCGGCTGGTGACGTGGTTCAGCACCTCGCGCGAGGGGCAAGCCGCCGCCATCAGGTTCCCCTCGGCGACGATGTCGGACAGCGGCCGGCGCGGCGCCGTCTGGGAGCGATCAATTTGTTCCATGCTTACATTTATGTACGTACTTACGAAAAGTAAGCAAGGCTTCTAGATGGAGCGGGTCCGCCAAAAGGGAGAAGGAACATGACGACCATCGCCGTCACCGGATCGACCGGCCAGCTGGGCCGCCTGGTCATCGAGAAGCTGAAGGCCCGCGTCTCGGGCCAACAATCCATCGTGGCCCTGGCCCGCGATCCGGCCAAGGCCGCCGACCTGGGCGTCAAGGCCCGCGCCGCCGACTACGGCCAGCCGGAGACCCTGGCCAAGGCCTTGGCCGGCATAGACGTCCTGCTCTTGATCTCCAGCGACGCGATCGGCCAGCGCGTGGCCCAACACCGCAATGTCGTTGAAGCCGCCAAGGCGGCCGGCGTGGGGCGGATCGCCTATACGAGCATCCTGCGCGCCGACGTCACGCCGATCGGCCTGGGCCAGGAGCATCGCGCCACCGAGACGCTGATCGCCGAGTCCGGCCTTGGCTTCACCCTGCTGCGCAACGGCTGGTATCTGGAGAACTATGCCGGGGCCATCGCGGGCGCGCTGCACGCCGGCGCCTTTGTCGGCGCGGCGGGCGACGGCCGTATCTCCGCCGCCGCGCGGGCCGACTACGCCGAAGCCGCCGCCGTGGCGCTGACCGGCGAGGGTCACGTCGGCAAGACCTACGAACTGGGCGGCGACGACAGCTTCTCCATGGCCGAGCTGGCCGCGGAGGTCTCGCGCCAAGCTGGGCGCTCGCTGCCCTATAACGATCTGCCCGAGGCCGAGTACGCCAAGATGCTGGAAGGCATCGGCCTGCCCGCGCCGGTCGCCGCCATGCTGGCCCAGTCCGACGTCGGCGCGTCCAAGGGCGGACTGGTCGAGAACGGCCGCCAGCTATCGGCTCTGATCGGCCGTCCGACGACGCCTCTGCCCGCCTTTGTCGAAGGCGTGCTGAAAGGCCTCTGACGCCGCCCCTCGCGACCGCGCGCGAAGTCTGTGGGCGGTCGCGGTTTTCCCCTCGCCAGGACGCGGCGGGTTTGCGATGGGCTGACGATGAAACGCGTCGGCTATTATCGCGTCCCGCCCGCGCCGGGGATCTTCTTCAGCCCGGCCCAGGAGGAGCGGCTGCTGCTGCTCGGCTGCGAGCAGGTGTTCAGCGACCGCTGCCTGGCCTCGGGCGTGGTTCGCCCCGGCCTGGAGCGCGCCCTGGCGGCGCTCGAGCCCGGCGGCGTTCTGGCCGCGCCCAGCCTCCACGCCCTCGGCGGCGATCTGGTCGCGGTGATGGATGTCGTGCTGAAGCTCCGCGCCCGCGACCTGCATCTGCTGGTCCAGCAGCCCGAGATCGACACCCAGGCCGATCCGGGCTTCTTCGAGACCTGCCGGGCCCTGACCGCCTTCAACGGCGAGCGCGCCATGATCCGCCGCGCCGAGGCGGCCATGGTCGCCCGTGGCGTTCGCGGCGCGGGACTCAAGGGCCTGAAGGGCGGCGTCGCGCCGATCGAGGACGAGGACAAGGACAAGGACGAGGACGACTGAAGCCGAAAGCTCTAGACCTTAAGCCGGTATCCCGTCTGGAAGATGCGCCAGACCACGAACAGGCCCAGGACCAGGAAGAGCGCCGTCATGCTCAGACTGACGCCCACCCCGACGTCGGAAACGCCGTAGAAGGCCCAGCGGAAGCCGCTGATCAGATAGACCACCGGATTGAACAGCGTCACCGCGCGCCAGGCCGGGGGCAGCATCGAGATCGAATAGAAGCTGCCGCCCAGGAAGGTTAGGGGCGTGATGATCAGCATCGGCACGATCTGCAGCTTCTCCCAGCCGTCGGCCCAGACGCCGATGATGAAGCCCATCAGGCTGAAGGTGACGGCCGTCAGGATCAGGAAGAGGCCCATGACCAGCGGATGGGCGATCTGGAAAGGCACGAAGATCCGCGCGGTGGCCAGGATCAGCAGGCCCAGCAGCACCGACTTGGTGGCCGCCGCGCCAACATAGCCGACCACCGCCTCCCACCAGGCCACCGGCGCCGACAGCAGCTCGTAGATCGTGCCGGCCCACTTGGGCATGTAGATGCCGAACGAGCCGTTGGAGACGCTTTCCGTCAGGACGGACAGCATGATCAGCCCCGGTACGATATAGGCGCCGTAGCTAACGCCGTCGATCGGCTGCATCCGCGAGCCGATGGCCGAGCCGAACACGACGAAATACAGCGTCGTCGAAATCACCGGCGACAGCACGCTCTGGGCCAGAGTGCGGAACCAGCGCTCCATTTCGAAACGGTAGATGGCCTTGATCGCGAAGAGGTTCATCACGCGGCCTCCCGCACCAGGCTGACGAAGATGTCTTCCAGCGAGCTCTGCTCGGTCTTCAGATCGACGAAGTCGACGCCGGCGCCGGCCAGGCGTCGCAGAAGGTCGGCGATGCCGGTGTCCTGCGACTTGGAGTCGAAGGCGTAGACCAGCGCCAGACCGTCCTCGGAAAGACTGAGGGGCTCGCCCTCGAGCCCCGCGGGCAGAGCGGTCAGCGGACTTTTCAGGTGCAGGGTCAGACGGCGCTCGCCCAGCTTCTTCATCAGCTCGGTCTTGTCCTCGACCAGGATGATCTCGCCCTTGCGGATCACCCCCACCCGGTCGGCCATCTCCTCGGCCTCCTCGATATAGTGGGTGGTCAAGATGATGGTGACGCCGCGCTCGCGCAGCTTGCGGACCATCTCCCACATGTCGCGGCGCAGTTCGACGTCGACGCCGGCCGTGGGCTCGTCCAGGAACAGGATGGTCGGCTCGTGGCTCAGCGCCTTGGCGATCATCACCCGGCGCTTCATGCCGCCCGACAGCGCCATGATCTTGGCGTCCTTCTTGTCCCACAGCGACAGGTCGCGCAGGATCTTCTCGATCAGGGCGTCGTTGCGCGGCTTGCCGAACAGGCCCCGCGAGAAGCTGACCGTGGCCCAGACGCTTTCGAAGGCGTCGGTGTGCAGCTCCTGGGGCACCAGGCCGATCTTGGCGCGGGCGGCGCGATAGTCCTTCACCACGTCATGACCGTCGGCGACGATGGTCCCGCCGCTGGGGTTGACGATGCCGCAGACGGCGCCGATCAGGGTGGTCTTGCCCGCCCCGTTCGGCCCCAGAAGCGCGAAGATCTCGCCCTTTCGGATCTCCAGGTCGATCGACTTCAGGGCCTGATGGCCGGACGCATAGGTCTTGGTCAGACCCTTTACCGAAATGATGGAGGTCACGCCGTCTCCCGGAGGCTCGCGAGCGCCTCAGATGGTGTTGCTCGCGTCGGATAACAGGGGGACTCGTGCTTAAGCGTCGCCCCGCTTCAGTTGGACAGGTCGCGAACCCGCAGAATCGAGCCCTCGACGCCGATGACGACCACCTCCTGGCCGATGACGGGAACCGGTTCGTCGGTCAGGGCCGCCCAGTCCTTGCCGTCGACGAAGACGCGGCCTCGCCCCTGGTCGAAGGTCGTCAGCACCTGGCCGCGCTGGCCGATCAGGCGTTGCGACGGATCGTTCAGGTCGGGGCTCTTGGGCTCGAGAACCGGTCTCAGATAACGGCGGGCCAGATAGGTCGAGGCGATGGCCAGGACGACGAACAGGCCGATCGACACCAGGCCGTTCAGCCGCAGCGCCTGGGCGATCGCGCCGGTCGCGGCGGCGCTGGCGGCCGGCCACAGCAGCCAGCCCGTGCCGCTGGCCACTTCCAGCGCCAGGAAGACGGCGGCCACGGCCAGCCATAGCCAGAAGGGATGCAGGACGTAGAAGCCAGCCAGGGCGTCCATCGGCTCAGGCTCCTCGCTTGCCGCCCGTCGGGGCGCTGGTCGCGCCACGCGGGGCGGGCGTCGCCGCCGGACGCGCCGGGGCGTCGGCGCCCAGAGACTTGATCAGCTCGCCAACCCCCGCGACCGTGCCGGTCAGGCCCGAGAAATCGGCCGGCACGATCACCGTCTTCTGCTGCGGGCTGCGGGCCAGCTCGCCGAACGCCTCGACATATTTCTGGGCGACGAAATAGTTGATGGCGTTGACGTCGCCCTTGGCGATGGCCTCGGAGACCAGGGCCGTGGCCTTGGCCTCGGCCTCGGCCGAGCGCTCGCGGGCCTCGGCGTCGCGGAAGGCCGCCTCGCGACGCCCCTCGGCCTCGAGGATGGCCGACTGCTTCTGACCTTCGGCGCGGGCGATCTGAGACTGCTTGTCGCCCTCGGCCTCGGTGATCACCGCCCGCTTCTCGCGTTCGGCCTTCATCTGGCGGGCCATGGCGTTGGTGATGTCCGGCGGGGGGGTCAGGTCCTTGATCTCGATCCGCGCCACCTTCACGCCCCAGGGACCGGTGGCGTGATCGATGGTCGAGAGCAGGCGGGTGTTGATCTGGTCGCGCTGGGACAGCACCTCGTCCAGCTCCAGCGAGCCGACGACCGTGCGCAGATTGGTCTGGGCCAGCTGGGTGATGGCGTAGATCAGATTGTCGACCCGATAGGCCGCCGCCGCCGCGTCCATCACCTGAATGAAGACGATGGCGTCGACCTTCACCGAGACGTTGTCCTTGGTGATCACCTCCTGCTGAGGCACCTCCAGGACCTGCTCCATCATGTTGACCTTGCGGCCCACGGTCTCGAGGAACGGCGTCAGGATCGAGATGCCCGGCTTCAGGGTGCGCGTGTAGCGGCCAAAGCGCTCCACGGTGAATTCACGGCCTTGCGGCACGATCTTGATGGCGCTCCACAGGAAGGCGAAGGCCAGCACGAGGAAAATCAGAACGACGACGCCCACGGCGCTTCTCCCCAGAGGACTGGACGGCTTAACTCTGAGTGGAGCTTAGAGCGGGACGCGACAAAGCGGGAGCGTTTTCGGCGGACGCCCTCAGTGGGCGACCTCGTCCGCGCCGTCGGCCGGCGGCGCCTGGGCCACGCGCAGGGTCTGCGACAGTTTCAGGGCCAGGGCCTGGCCGCGCCTGGCCGATTGCTGGGCGGCCTTGCGGGCGGCGTCATCGCAGGCGGGATACCCCCCGCGGGCCGCCGCGAAACCGGTGTTGAAGCGCTCGCGCAGCTGGGCGTCGAAGGCTTGGTCGGCCTGCTCGACCTCGGTCAGCCGCACCATGCGCGCCCGCCAGTACTGGTCGCCCTCGCCCTGACAGACCTGACGCAGGGCATGGCTTTCGCCCAGCGCGTAGGCGAGGTCCAGCAGACGCTGACGCTCGCCGGCGTCGCGCTCCTGCGCGTGGGCCATCGACGCGACGACCGGCGAGGCGCTGAGCGCCATAGCGACGAAAGAGACGAGGAACGGGCGCGCCATGACGTCGTTATCGCCAATCCGAGCCGCCCTGTCATCGCCCCGCGCCTGTCAGGCGAGACACATCGCCACCGCCTGGGGATGAATATGACAAAGCCGAGCCGAATTAACGCCTTGCGATCGCCATGGATCGGGAGTTCCCTGTGGATACTGCAAGGAGGTCAAGCCATGACTGAGGTGCATTACGGCGTCGTGCGCGTCGGGGATCGCTGGTCGATCATCGGCGACAATCTGCGCTTCGGCGCCTACGCCACCCGAGGCGAAGCCAGCGCCGCCGCCCGACGACTCGCCGAACATCCGGCTGGCCTGGGCCTGCCCGTCCTGCTGCACGAGCAGGAAGAGGACGGGGTGCTGCCGGGTCCGACGCTGCTGAGCTGACCCGCCGCGCCCGCCGGCTCCTCGCCGGTCACGCGGCGGGCGCATCGGCTCGTGAACGCAAGAGTCTCGCCGTCGGCGGAAACTAAGCCGTGCCAGGCGCGCTTAAACAGGCGAGCTTCACGGGAGATATCCATGACGGCCTTCGCCCGCATCGTTCGCGGCGCCTCAGAGGGCGCCGCGGCCCCGCCTTTCGAGTCCAATCGCCTGCTCGCCGCCCTGCGGCCCGACGCGCTGGCGGAGTTGTCTCGCTATCTGGCGCTGGTCGACCTGCCTCAGGACGCGGTGCTGTTCGACGCCGGCGACGATGTCGAGAACACCTACCTGCCCAGCGGGCCGACCCAGGTGTCGCTTCTGGTGGTCACCTCGGACGGCCAGGAGATCGAGGCCGCAAGCATCGGCTTCGAGGGCGCGATCGGCGGCGTGGTCAGCGCCGGCTTCAAACCCGCCTATGGCCGCGCGGTCGTGCGCGTCCCCGGCCGCGCCTTCTGCCTGCCGACCAACCGGCTCGAAGAGGTCAAGACCCATCATCCCGCCGTGGCCGACCTGTTCGATCGCGCCGCCGACGTCTTCATCGCCCAGATGATGCAGGTCGCCGCCTGCAACGCTCTGCACCCGATCGAACAGCGCGTCTGCCGCTGGCTGCTGTTCGCCCACGACCGCTCCGGCGACGAGCCGATCCGCCTGACCCAGGAGACCCTGGCCCAGATGCTGGGCGTGCAGCGCACGACGATCAGCGCCGTCGCCCGCGTGCTGCAGGAGGCCGGGGTCATGGACATCGGCCGCGGCAAGGTCACCATTCTGGACCGCCCGGCGCTCGAAAAGCGCGCCTGCGAATGCCACGGCGCGGTCGAGGCGCATTTCCGCAGGGTGCTGCCGAAGGTCGCGCCCTGATCGGCGACTTCTAGACCCGAAAGGCGGCCGCCTTGGCCAGGGCGGTCTCCGCCTCGGCCACCAGACGAGTCACGATCTGGCCGGCCGGCAAGACGTCGCGAACCCCGCCGGCGCTCTGCCCCATGGCGAAGCAGGACTTCTCGGGGTCCAGGCCGTCGATCTGGCCGCCGATGCCGCCCATGGCGCCGTTGCGCACCGAGACCATGGCCTGTTGCGGGAAGGGCTGGATATCGGCCGGACGGCTTTCCCAGTCGTCGACATAGGGGTTCTTCTTCACCCGCATCGGCTTGCCCGAATAGCAGCGGGTGCGGATGGTGTCCTCGTCCGCGGCCTCGACCACCGCCTGGCGATAGAGGTCTCCGGCATGGGCCTCCTGGCTGGCGATGAAGCGCGTGCCCATCCAGACCCCTTGCGCCCCTAGGGCGAGCGAGGCGGCCAGCCCTCGGCCGTCGTACAGGCCGCCGGCCGCGATCACGGGGATCTTCACCGCCTCCACGGCCTGGGCGACCAGCGGCAAGGTTCCGACGAGACCCGTGTGGCCGCCGCCTTCCCCGCCCTGGCAGATGACGGCGTCGCAGCCGGCCTGCTCGGCCTTCACCGCGTGCTTCACCGCGCCGCAAACCACCATGACCTTCAGGCCCGCCGCCTTCAGCCGCGCGATGATCGGCAGCGGCACGCCCAGCCCGGCGATGAAGGACGAGGCGCCTTCCGCGATGATCACCTCGACGCTGGCGGTCAGGGCGTCGGGCGTGGCCGCCAGAAGATCGACGCCGAACGGCTTGTCGGTCAGTTTCCGGACCTCGCGCATCTGGTCGCGAATGAAGTCTGGCGTCGTCCCGGCCATGCCCAGCACGCCGTAGCCGCCGGCGTTCGACACCGCCGCCGCCAGCGGCGCGTAGGACACCCCGCCCATGCCGGCTAGCAGGATCGGATGCTCGATATGCAGAAGATCGCAGAGCGGCGTGCGCAGACCCATGCCGGTTCCTCCCTCGTTTTTAAGGAGGATTTCGGTCCGGGCGCGGCGCGGCAAGGATGCCGCGAGGTTAGGCGCGACGGACTCGTTCCAGCTCGGCTTCCGGTTCGCAGGTCCAGAAGCAGCCCGCCATGGCGGTCAGGACCAGGGCGATCAGGGTCAGGAAGCCGCGCGCCGGTGTCAGACCGACAACGTCTTGGGGCGTCATCTCTTCGTTTCCTCGCCGGCGCCCGGATCTGATGTCCAGGCTGCCGCGAGAAGAGCTTCACATCGTCGGCGCGGTTCGGCAAGGGGCTGTTTTCCATCGCCTTTCCTGGACTTTGGAGTCCAAAAAACAGCCCCCCGCTACCGCCTCTAGAAGATCGAGTACCCGCCGTCGATCACGATCGTCGTCCCGGAGTGATAGCTGGACGCGTCGGAAGCCAGATAGACGGCCATGCCGCCGAAATCGTCGGGCTCCCCCCAGCGGCGGGCCGGGACGCGCGGGATCACCTTCTCGGCGAAGGCCGAATTGCCCTGGGCGCCGGCGGTCATGTCGGTGGCGATCCAGCCCGGCAGGATGGCGTTGGCGCGAACGCCGTAGCGGGCGTGCTCCACGGCCACGGACTTGATCATCGAGATCACCGCGCCCTTGGTCGCCGCATAGGCCTCATTGCGGGCCGCGCCCTCGATGGCGGCCAGCGAGGCCACGCCGACCAGCGAGCCGCCGGCGTCGCCGGTCTTGGCCCGTTCGACCATGTGGCGGCAGGCCTCGCGCAGCGTGAAGAAGACGCCGTCCAGATTGACCGACAGCACCTTGCGATAGGTCTCTGTCTTCATCTCGACGAAAGACGGCGAACCGAAGCCGACGCCGGCGTTGGCGAAGACGCTGTCGACCCGCCCCATGGCGGCCACGGCTTCCTCCATGCCCTCGCGCACCTGGGCCTCGTCGGCGACGTCGACGGTCTGGGCCTTCACGCGGACGCCCAGAGCGGTCAGCTCCTTCTCGGCGGCCAGGTTGCGCTCGGCGTTGGAGCCCCAGATGACGATGTCGGCGCCGGCCTGCGCCATCGCCTTGGCCATGCCAAAGCCGATGCCGCGATTGCCGCCGGTGACCAGGGCCACCTTGCCCGACAGGTTGAACGGCGCGTAGGCCATGGTCGACCCTCCCTCTGCTTACGTCTTGAAACGTTCGTTTGAAGGAGAGGCGCTGACGTTGCGTCGGTCAAGAGCCGTCTGGGGCGAAGCGCTCGTAAGCCTCGGCGATCACCCGGCGCGTCTCGTCCCATTCCACAAGCGCCATGGCCTCGTCGTAGCTGACGAACCTGGCCTCGGCCGCGTCGTCGCCGGCGATGGGCTCGCCGCCGGTCCAACGGGCGGCGTAGTCGATCAGGACGTAGTGGCGGGTTATCTCGCCCCCCGGCCGAGCCGGAAGCACGCCGTCGACCACATCGACGAGGCCCAGCAGTTCGGCGTCGATCCCGGTCTCTTCCTTCAGCTCGCGCAGGGCGGCGTCCATCGTCGTCTCGCCCCATTCGAGACGCCCGCCGGGAAGGCTCCACTGGTTCAGCCGAGGCGGCGTGCCGCGCCGGATCAACAGCACCGCCTCGCCCTTCAGGCAGACGACGCCGACGGTCGGCACGGGGTGGCGCGCGTCGGCCATCAGGGAAACCCGACCTTCAGATCGACGGTGGAGCGCACGCCGATGCACCCCTCGCATTCCGTTAGCCACGCTTCGGCGGCGGCCCGGCCCCGCGCCTTGAGGTCGGTCAGGAAGCTCCATTCGGTGTCGAACTTGCTGGCCAGCGACAGATCCGCCAGCGGCTTGTCGGCCGTGATGGCGTGGACCAGCATCTTCCGATAGCGGCCCCGGGCGCTCTCCTTCAGCAGGCCTTGATCCAGCAGCTTCTGCACGAAGCCGATCGCCCGCAGTTCCGAGGCCAGCGAGGCGTTGAAGGTGATCTCGTTCAGCCGATCCATGATCTCGCCCGGCGTCTTGGGCGTCTCCTCGCGGACGAACGGGTTCAGGCTGACCACCAGGATGTCGTCGGGGGTGTCTTCGTAGAAAAGCGGCCAAAGCGGCGGGTTCGCCAGGAAGCCCCCGTCCCAATAGGGCTCGCCGTCGATCTCCACCGCCTGGAACACCTGCGGCAGGCAGGCGCTGGCCATGATGTGGCGCGCGGTCAGCTCGGTCTCGCGGAAGATGGTGGACTTGCTGGTCCGCACCGCCGTGGCGGCGATGTAAAGCTTCAGCGGGCTGCGTTCGCGGATCTGCGAGAAAGTGATCTCGGCTTCCAGCGCGTCGTGCAGCGGGTTCAGGTTGAACGGGTTGAACTCATAGGGGCTCAGCGACAGGGCCAGGGTCTCGGCCATCCGCCAGCCGGGCGTGTTCTTCAGCCAATCGACGCCGCCCGAGAAGGCGTTGGTCCAGATCGAGGTGTCGCCGAAGACGTTGCGGCCGCCCGATCGATTGACCTGCTTCCAGAACGAGTCGAGCCGCTTGCGCGCCCCCGCCCTGCCATCGTCGATCAGGCCCTGAGCCAGACAAACCGCGTTCATCGCCCCGGCCGAGGCGGCTGTGACCGCCCGGATCTCGAGATTCTCGTCCTCCAGAAGGCGGTCGAGGACGCCCCACTCGAACGCCCCGTGCGAGCCCCCGCCCTGCAGGGCCAGGCTCAGCTGTTTGGGACCGGTCTTCTTCCTGAACGGTGGAATCGGCATGAGAACTCCGGAAGGATCAGCCCCCCGATCCGTGACGCGTCCCCCGGCGCGGGCGTCTTATTGCGCGACCCAGCCGCCGTCGATCTGGAAGGCCGCGCCATTGGCCGAGGCCCCGGCATTGGACACCAGGTACAGCAACATGCCGGCCAGTTGGTCGAAGGTCACGAACTGCTTGGTCGGCTGGGCGGCCAGGATCACGTCCTTCATCACCGCCTCTTCCGAGATGCCGCGCGCCTTGGCCTGGTCGGCGATCTGGGCCTCGACCAGGGGGGTCTTCACGAATCCGGGGCAGATGGCGTTGCAGGTGACGCCGTGCTCGGCCACCTCGAGGGCGACGGTCTTGGTCAGGCCCATGATGCCGTGCTTGGCCGCGACATAGGCCGACTTGAACGGCGAGGCGACCAGACCGTGGGCCGAAGCGATGTTGACGATCCGTCCGCGCCCCTGCTCCTTCATGATCGGCACGGCCGCCTTGGTCGCGTGGAAGGCCGACGACAGATTGATGGCGATGATCAGGTCCCACTTGTCGTCCGGGAAATCCTCGATCGGGGCCACGTGCTGGACGCCGGCGTTATTGATCAGGATGTCCAGCTCGCCGAACTCGGCCTTGGCCTGGGCCACCATGTCGGCGATCTGAGCCGGCTTGGTCATGTCGGCGCCATGATAGAGCACCTCGACGCCATGCTTCTCGGCCATCTCGGCGCGGGTGCGCTCGATGGCGGTCATCTCGCCCAGGCCGTTCATGACGATATTGACGCCTTGGGCGGCGAGCGCGTCGGCCAAGGCGTGGCCGATGCCGCTGGTCGAGCCGGTGACGATGGCGACCTGCCCCTGCAAACCGAAGTCCACGGCCATGCGAGCGCTCCCTGAAATGACGACCCTAACGTGCTGCAATGCAGCATATAGCTCGCCCCTGCGAAGGGCGAGCCCTTATTAAATTCATCGATAGATGAATTCAGGGTTGCGGGCGAGCGAAAACCCAGTCCGTCGAGGTCGAAAGGTCCGGCTTGAAGCCGTAGCCGTCCAAGTCGAAGCCCTTCAGCCCCTCGGCGCGATCGATGCGGTTGTCGATGGCGTAGCGCGCCATGCGGCCCCGCGCCTTCTTGGCGAAGAAGCCCAGCACCCGCAGCTCGCCCTGCTTCTCTTCCTTGAAGTGGCAGGTGACCACCGGCAGCTTCAGGGCCTTGGCGTCGACGGCGCCGAAATATTCCTGGCTGGCTAGGTTCACCAGCGTGGGATCGGCCTGGCCCTCAGCGGCGACGTTCAGGGTCTTGGAGATCGTCTCGCCCCAATAGTCGTAAAGATTGGCGCCGCGCTTGGTCTTCAGGCGCGTGCCCATCTCCAGGCGGTAGGGTTGCAGGGCGTCGAACGGACGCAGCACGCCGTAGAGGCCCGACAGGATCCGCAGATGATCCTGCGCCCACTCCAGGGCCGGCCGATCCAGTTCCCGCGCCGCCAGCCCCGCATAGACGTCGCCATTGAAGGCGATGATGGCCTGAAGACCCTCCTCCAGCTCCGAGTCGAAGGCCTGGAAGCGCTCGCGGTTCAGCGTCGCCAGGGCGTCGGAGATGTGCATCAGGCGCTTGAGGTCGGCCGCCGTCAGCTTGCGCGTGACCTTGGCCAGTTCGGCGATCTGCGGCTTCAGCTCGGGCGTCGTCAGGGGCAAGGCCTGGGCGGGCGCGGTGAAGTCCAGCGACTTGGCGGGCGAGATGACCATCAGCATGGCCGGGGAGATAGAGGGTTCGACGCTCGGGCGCTAGGGCCGAGCCCGATCACTTTCCGTAATGGAAAGTTTTGACTTGCCAGAATGGAAAGTCATCCGTTATGACTTTCCGTGCTGGAAAGTTAGGAGGTCGCGATGACCCGAGACGAAGACGCGCTCCGCATGTTGGCCGAGGTCGAGGCGGCCAACGCCGACCTGGCCGAACGCGCCAAGGCGCCCGTCTGGTACCATCCGGCCCTGGGCCTCCTGATGGGCGGCCTGGCGGCGGTGGAGGCGGCTCCGCTGATCTGGCAATATGCCTATTTCCCCTTGTTCGGCCTTGGGATCTGGCTTCTGGTGCGGGCGTACATCCGCAAGACCGGCCTATGGATCTACGGCTTCCGCGCGGGTCGCACCCGGATCGTCGCGCTGTCCCTGGCCCTCCTGTGCGGAGGCCTCGCGGCGATGTCGGGCTGGCTCTTCCACGCCAGGCGCGTGGTCTATGCGCCGCTCTTGACCGGAGCCATGATCGCTGTCGCCGCCACCGTCGGCGGCCTGCTTTGGGAAGCGGCCTTCCGCGCCGACCTCCGCGATGGGCGCGGCCTGTGAGCGCCAGCCTCGACCCAGTGATTCACGCCCCCAATCGCTTGCAGATGTGCTGCATGTTGGCGGCCGTCGACACCATCGACTTCGCCACCGTGCGCGAGGCGCTGGACGTCTCGGAGTCGGTGCTCTCCAAGCACTTGAAAACGCTGGAAGAGTCCGGCTATGTGAAGGTCAGGAAGGCGGCCTCCGAGGGCCGCCAACGCACCTGGCTGTCGCTGTCCAAGCCCGGCCGCGAGGCGCTGCGGAGCCACCTCGCGGCGCTGAAAGCAATGATGGCGGGGGTGCCGGAGATCTAGAACAACACGCGCGGGTTCATGATCCGCTGGGGGTCCATCGCCTGGCGGATCGCCCGCAGGGCCGCGACCTCGATCGGGTCCTTGTAGGTCAGGGCCTCGGCCGTCTTCATCGCCCCCAGACCGTGCTCGGCGCTGATCGAGCCGGAAAAGCTGGCGGTGATGTCGTGGACGATCTTGGCGCCGGCCTGACGCTGGGCGTCGTGCGCGTCATCGTCGCCGCCCACCGGCTTGAGCACGTCATAGTGAACATTGCCGTCGCCGACATGGCCGAAGGCGATGATGCGCACGCCGGGGAAGGCCTGCTCCAGCGCCGCGTCGGCCCGCTCGATGAAGGCGGGTATCTTCGAGACCGGCACCGACACGTCGTGCTTCCACACCGCGCCCTCGGGCTTCTGGCCGGCCGAGTGGCCCTCGCGGATATGCCAGAATTGCTTTTCCTGCGTCTCGGTCTGGGCCACGGCGGCGTCGGCGATCAGACCATCCTCCAGGGCCTTGGCCAGCAGGCGCTCCAGCGCCGCCTCGGCCGCGCCGGGCTCGCCGCTGGCGATCTCGACCAGCACGTACCAGGGATGCTCGCTGGGCAGCGGATCGCGCAGGCCCGGCACGTTTCGGACGGTCAGGGCGAAGCCGAGCAGGCTCATCAATTCAAAGGCCTCGACCGCGCCGCCGGTCTCGTCCTTGGCGCGGGCCAGCAGCTGGATGGCGTCGGCCGGCGAGGCCAGCCCCACGATCGCCACGGCCCGCGAGGCCAGCGGCGCGTGCAGCTTAAGGCTGGCGGCGGTGACGATCCCCAGTGTGCCCTCGGCGCCGATCAGCAGCTGCTTGAGGTCGTAGCCGGTGTTGTCCTTGCGCAGGCGCTTCAGGCCGTTCCAGATCTCGCCATTGGGCAGGACCGCCTCGATCCCCAGCACCTGCTCGCGCATCATGCCGTAGCGCAGGACGGCCGTGCCGCCGGCGTTGGTCGAGATCAGCCCGCCGATCGTGCACGAGCCTTCCGACGCCACGCCGACCGTGAAGCGACGGCCGACCTTGGCGGCCTGCTGGAGGGCCTCGTACAGAGTGACGCCGGCTTCCAGCACCATCGCGTCGTCAAGCGGATCGACGTCGCGAACCGCCTTCAGCTTTTGCGTCGAGAGCAGGATCTCGCCGTGCGGAATCTGGCCGGCGACCAGACCGGTATTGCCGCCCTGCGGGGTGATCGCCACGCCCTCGGCGGCGCAGATCCCGACCACGGCGGCGACCTCGGCGGTCGTGCGCGGCGTGACCAGCAGCGGCGTCTCGCCCCGCCAGCGACCGCGCCATTCCACCAGATGCGGCGCCAGGACGTCGGGATCCTGGCTCCAGCCGCCCGCGCCGAGCACGGCCTGGATCCGGGAGACGACATCGGCGGGAACGGGCTTGGTCATGGGGCGATCCTACGCTCGAAAGGTCAGCCGATGAAGCCCGCCGCCCGGCGCAAGCGGTCGTTGATCGCCTCGCCCAGGCCGTCCTCCGGGATCGGCGCGACGGCGATGGCCGAGGGTTTGGTTCGATCGGCGGCGCGCAGGAACGAGAACAGGTTGGCGGCGGCCTCGGCCAGATCGCCCGTCGGACTGAGATTGAAAATCGTCGGCCCCTCGGCATCGGGACCGAAGGCCAGAAACGCCTCGCCGGCCTCCGGGGCCCTGGCGTTGATCCGCACCGGCGCATCGGGGGCGTAGTGCAGGGCCAGGCGACCGGGCGAGCGCTTGGCGTCGTCCTCGGCCTCGGCCAGGGGTCCGACAATCCGCGCGAGCTGGGCGCGCGTGACCGCGCCGGGCCGCAGCAGCCGCGCTTCGCCCTCCAGTACCGAGACGACGGTCGATTCCAGCCCGACGGCGCACGGCCCTCCGTCCAGGGCGGCGGCGGCCTTGTCGCCGGTCTCGGCCATGGCGTCGGCGAAGGTGGTGGGGCTGGGGCGCCCCGAACGATTGGCGGACGGCGCGACGACCGCCCCGCCGAAGGACTCCAGCACCGCGCGCGCTAGCCGATGGCCCGGCACGCGGATGGCCACGGTGTCGAGGCCCGCCCGGGCCAGATCGCAGACGGCGCCGGCGTCCTTGATCGGCGCGACGATGGTCAGAGGTCCGGGCCAGAACGCGCGGGCCAGCGCCACGGCGCGGTCGTCGAGGTCGGCGATGCGCCCGGCCGTCTCCAGGTCGGCGACGTGGGCGATCAGCGGATTGAAGCGCGGTCGGCCCTTGGCCTCGAAAATCGCCGCCACCGCCGTGGGGTTCGAAGCGTCCGCACCGAGCCCATAGACCGTCTCGGTCGGCAGCAGAACCAGCCCGCCGGCGCGCAACGCGTCGGCGGCCTTGGTTACTTCCGCTTGGCGGTCAACGCGAAGCTCACCTTCACCTTGCCACCGATCTGATCCGTCGACGCCCATTCGCCCTGCCCAACCCCGAACGCGGTCCGGTCCAGGGTGGTTACACCGCGCGCGGTCGCCATGTCGCCGTCGATCTTCAGCGAGAACGGCAGGCTAAGCGGCTTTTTCACGCCGCGCAGGTCCAGGGTCCCGTCCGCCACGAACTTGCCCTCGCCGGTCTTGCGGAACTTGGTCGCGGTGAAGATCGCCTTGGGATGGGCGGCGGCGGCGAAGAAGTCGTCGCTGGGCAGGCTGGCGTCGCGCTGGTCGTCGCCGGTCTTGGCCGAGGTCATGTCGATGGCGACGGTCAGTTTCGAACGGTCCAGCGCGTCCGGAGAGAACAGGATGTCGGCGGTCCAAGCGGTGAACTGGCCCTGGATCGTATCGGCGGACCAGGTGGCGGCGAAGGTCAGGGTCGAGCCCTTCTGGACCGTCCAGGCGACGGGG